>CAUJEQ010000186.1 GCA_963169135.1 Chloroflexota bacterium | reverse complement strand
CCCTCTTCGACGGCCAGGTCGATACCCTTGACTGCCGTGATGGCGCCGTATCCGGCGATCAGGCCGGAAACTTCAAGGAGAGCCATCGCCCGCCTCTTTCACCGCTCGCGTCCCCAGGTAGGCCTCAATGACGCGGGTATCTCGCTGAACCTCGGCAGGCGTGCCTTCGGCGATCTTTCGGCCGTAGTCCAGCACCGTGATGCGCTCGCAGACGCCCATCACCACTCGCATCTGGTGTTCGATCAGCACGACCGTGGTTTCGAACTGGTCGCGGATTCGACGGATCAGGCCGACCATCGCAGCGCTCTCCTGCGGGTTCATTCCTGCGGTCGGCTCATCGAGCAGGAGCAGGCCGGGACGTGTAGCCAGTGCGCGAGCGACTTCCAGCCTGCGCTGGTCGCCATAGGGCAGGTTTCGCGCAAGGGCGTTCTCCTTGCCCGCCAGGCCAACTGCCCCGAGCAACGTGCGCGCGGTATTCACGGCTTCCATTTCAGCCCGCCGCACCGCCGGTGGCCTGCCCACGGCGCCGGCCAGTTCGACCACCCCCTGCAGCGCCGCCCGCGGTGCGCCGCGAAGGGAGAGCATGCGCTCAAGCGCAGCGTACTTACTTGGGCGCCGGGCCGTGAGCACGTCGGTGCCGCCCACGCCAATGTGGATGTGGCTGCCCACGAGCACGTTCTCGATCGCGGTCATGTTGGCGAAGAGCCGAATGTTCTGGAACGTACGCGAGACGCCCAGTGCTGAGAGGACGTGGGTTGGCAGCCCATCCACGCGTTGCGCATCCAGCCAGAGCTCCCCGGCGGTCGGCCGGTAGAAGCCTGTGAGGCAGTTGAAGAAGGTGGTCTTCCCCGCCCCGTTGGGGCCGATCAGCCCATGGATCTCACCGGCCGGGACTTCCATCGAGACGTCCGCGAGCGCGCTCAGCCCTTCGAACTGCATCCCCAGGCCCCGGACGCTGAGAGCGCCGGCCGCCATCAGGCTGCTCCGCCGGCCGGGACCGGCAGGTCTTCGGTTTCGAACTCAAGCTGGCGCCTCCGCGAAGGGACGAGCCCCTCGGGCCGGAGAACCATGATCGCCACCAGGAGCGCACCGAAGATGATGAAGCGGGTGTCGTCGGCCAGTTCCCGGCCCCACTCGCTGGCGGCGGGCAGCCGGCCGATCGAACCCGGGATCACGGTATCGAATGCGGCAACGATGCCGTTCAGTCCGTCGCGCAGCCATTCGAACTTGCCGAGGAAGTCGGCGGTCTCCTTGAATTGCAGGATGCGCGGGAATCCGATGAGCACGAGCGACCCGAGGATCACCCCGGGGGTGCTCCCCATCCCGCCGATGATGACGACCGCGATCACGTCGATGCTGACCTGCAGGCTGAATCCGGCGGGATTGATGAACCCGATGAAGGACGCATAGAGCACGCCGCCGAGACCACCGACCGATGCGCCGATCGCAAACGCCATCAGCTTGTACTTCACTTTGTTCACGCCCATCGCCGCCGCGACATCTTCGTCTTCGCGAATCGCCTCCCATGCTCGGCCGATGCGCGAATCGCGCAGCCGCGAGGCGATGAACCCGACTATGACGGCAGCAATCAGGATGAAGTAGAACCAGTGGGTGAACGTTTCGATCTGGAACGAGCCGATTTCCGGCCGTGCGATCGCGCTCAAGCCCTGGGACCCCGCCGTCACGTCCTCGCGATTCACCAGGAACAGGCGAATGATTTCGCCGAAACCGAGTGTGACGATCGCCAGGTAGTCGCCCCGGAGCGGCAACACGGGGAGGCCGAGGAGGACGCCGAACGACGCCGCGATCAACACGCCGAGCGGCAGCACCAACCAGAAGTTCATATCGAGGTCGAACGGCGACCCCGGCGAGGTCATGATCCCCAGGCTGTATGCACCCGCGGCGAAGAACGCGACGTAGCCAAGGTCCAGCAATCCGGCGAACCCCACCACCACGTTGAGCCCCAGGCCGAGGACGATGAACAGGCCCACGAAGAACAGCATCTGGATCCAGACGTCCGAGAGCAGGAACGGAAGCATCGCAACAAGTGCCAGGAAGAGCGGCCACCGGGCCGCGCCGGGCAGCCGGCCCACCGTCGAGTCTCCCAGCTGCCGCATGGGATTCATCGATGGCCTAGGCACGTGACGACGCCCGTTCGGCAAAGATGCCCGTCGGCCGGAAGATGAGGATGGTCACCAGCAGGCTGAACGCGATCACGTCCCGCCACTGGTTGCCCAGGTCCACGCCAGGCAGCTCGTTGAGGAGTTCGCGGCCCACCGTTTCAGCGAGCCCCAGCGCGTAACCCCCCGCAACGGCCCCGGGGATGCTCCCGATACCTCCGAGCACGGCTGCGGTAAACGCCTTGATGCCGGGCAAGAACCCCATGCTTCCCCGGATTGTCTGGAAGAACAGCCCGTGCAGTACGCCGGCAACGCCTGCCATAGCCGCGCCGAGTACGAAAACCATCACGATGGTGCGATTCACGTCCACGCCCATGAGCGATGCGTTCGCCGGGTTCTCGGCCACTGCCCGGATGGCCCGGCCCATCCGTGTTCGCTGGATGATCACATAGAGGAACACCATCATCGCGAGTGAACTCGCGATCAGGAACGTCTGGATGTAGGTGATGTCGAAGGGCCCGGCCGAGAAGTCGCCACGCGGGAAGATGTCCGGGTAGAACTTTGCTCGCGCATCCGTCTGGTCGAGCACCAGGTATTGCAGGAAGATGCTCACGCCGATGGCGCTGATGAGCGGCGCCAGCCGGGGCGCGTTCCGCAACGGCCGGTAGGCGATCCGCTCCACCACTGCCGCGGTGCCCGCTGAGACTGCCATTGCTCCGATGAGCGCGGCGAGGATGGTCACCGCAACCATCACGCCAGAGATATCGTCGCCGCCCATCGCGGCCAGGACGCCGTAGCCGGCGAACGAACCCAACATGAACACTTCCCCGTGGGAGAAGTTAATCATCTTCAGCACGCCGTAGACCATCGTGTAGCCCAGCGCGATTAAGGCGTACAGGCTTCCCGTCGTCAGGCCGTTGACGAACTGGTCGGACCAAAAGCCCACTGAAAGCGCGAGGTGAGGTGCATCCACGGGCGGCATGACCCTTTCGTCGGCTGGGCGTTACGCCACAGGAGGCGCCCAGTTTCGAGCGCCTCCCGGTGGCGTGCATTCTAGCGATCGCGACTTCGCGTGCTAGTCCTTCACCTCTTCGTACGCGCCGTTCTTCACGACGAAGAGGCTGACCGGCGTCTCGCCGCCGACGTTGTCGCCGCGAGCGTCAAACTTGATCTTCCCGGCGGCACCGTCGAGTTCGACCTTGCGGATCTCCTCGTTCAGCTTCTCCAGGTCGATCTTGAGCTTGTCGCCATCCTTCTCGGCCACTTTCTCAAGGGCCGTGATGATGACGGTCGCCGCATCGTACGACTCGGCCACGAACGGGCTGGAGTCAACTTTCAGCCCGGTCGCCTTTTCGAAGAGCTCGGTGAAGCTCCGGTAGCCGTCGCCGGCGTACACCGGGCTCGGCAGTGAGAGGTATGCACCCTCTGCGTCGGCACCAGCGCCCTTGGTGAATTCGTCGTTCTTCACACCGTCGCCCGAGAGGAACTTCACGTCCTTGTTCTCGGCCCGGAGCTGCTTGATGAACGGCGTGGCCTCGGCGTAGAAGCCGGAGAAGTAGACCAGGTCCGGCTTCGCGTTCTGGATATTGGTCACGATCGACTTGAAGTCGGTCGTCTTCTTTTCGAAGCCCTCAGGAGTGCCGACGATCTTGCCGCCTTCGGCCTCGAACGCCTTGCGGAACGCGTCGCGCAGACCCGACCCATACGCGTCGGTGTCGTACACGATGTACGCCGTCTTCGCCTGGAGCGTCCCATACGCGAACTTCGCCTGGGCCGGGCCCTGGATGTCGTCGCTGTAGGTCGTCCGCAGGAAGGTCTGGAAGACCTGGTCGCGGTCCGGGAACGTAGGCTTGTGGGCTGTCGACGAAGGCGAGACGTGGGTCACGCCCGCCTGCTCGTACTGGGGTTGCGCGGCAACCACGGCGCCCGAGCAGATCGGGCCAACCGTCGCGACGACGCCTTCCTGGAGGATCTGGTTCGCAGCTGCCGCACCGCCGTCGGGCGAGCACTGGTCGTCCTTCACCACCCATTCAATGGGGTGACCCTGGATCGTCTTCCCCTCGCCGGCCAGTATGGCGGCGTCGACGATCGGCTGGCCAAGCCCCGTCAGGTCACCCGAAGTGACGCTCGAAACGCCGATCTTGACAGGCGCTCCCGCGGCAATTTCGATGACTTTGAACCCGGCCGTACCGTAGGTGACGTCACCCCCGTCGCCGCCCGTGTCGTCATCATCGTCGTCTCCGCCACAAGCGGCGGCTACCACCGCCACCAGGGCGAATGCCGCCAGCAACCAGTGCAGGCGGCTCCAATAGGCTCGTTTCATTTAGCATTCCCTCCTCTGGCACCCTTACCGTTTGGTAGGCTCCGGTCAAGGGTACGCAGTCGCCGGAATGCTAGGTTTCACTCCCGGTTGAGTCAACTGCACATATGACGACATGGCGAGGGGATCATGCTCTACCGGTTCACTCCCCCGTCGGAAGGCCTGCCTCGACCCAGGCGAGCGTGCCACCCTCGACGTTGTAGAGCGCGATGTCCTCCAACCCCGCTGCCGTCGCAAACTCAGCCGCAAGCGCGCTGCGCTGCCCGGACTTGCAGATGAAGAGGACTTCCTTGTCGCCGGCGAAATCGCGGATTTGCTTCACTTCGCCAATGACCGTGTTCACGGGGATGAGGCGCACGCCACTCGCATGCACTTCGGCATACTCGTGCGGTTCGCGAACATCGACCATTACGGCTTCGCCCTTGTCCAGTTTCTCTTTCGCTTCGGCCACCGAAATGCGGGTG
Source organism: Chloroflexota bacterium (assembly GCA_963169135.1). Lineage (GTDB taxonomy): Bacteria > Chloroflexota > Dehalococcoidia > Tepidiformales > Tepidiformaceae > Amarobacter. The sequence goes on along the minus strand of CAUJEQ010000186.1, from coordinate 17,107 downwards.
AACGGCTCGCGCGGGTCCTTGGTTGCCACGGGAACTCCTATTGTTGACTAATCTGGTAGAGAAAGCCTAGCACACTCCTGCCCGAACTTGCGGCGCCCGCAACTCGCCTTCAGACTGCCACCATGACTGGCCCCCTTGGACTCGACCCCGCGCAGCTCCAGGAAGCCTGGGCGCTCCAGGTCCGCCGAAATCGCGAACAGGCTGACGAGTTCCGCGATGTTCCCGAACGCCCCGACTTCTACGCCCCGGTCGCCGGCGGATTCAAGTCCGACCCGCGCCGCACCGACGAACCCGCCCTCGAAGCCCTGCGTTCGCTGGTGGTCCCCGGCGAGTCGTGGCTCGACATCGGAGCCGGCGGAGGGCGCTACGCCCTCCCCCTGGCGCTCGCCGGTGCGCGCGTCACCGCTCTCGATCCGTCGAGCGCGATGCTCGCTGTCCTCCGCGAAGCCGCGACCGAGTATTCGGTGAGCGGCGTGGAAACCGTTCAGCAGCGCTGGCCGGCTGACGGTGTCCCGCCGGCCGATGTCACCTTCATCGCCCACGTGAGTTACGACATCGAAGAGCTCGGCCCGTTCCTCGATGCGATGGAGGCCCACGCGCGGCGGCTGTGCGTTGCCGTCCTGCTTGCCCGCGCGCCGTCAGCTGCGGCGGAGGCGTTCTGGCCCCCGGTCCATGGCGTCGCCCGCAACCCGCTCCCCGCACTGGCCGAATTTCTCACGCTGCTCCTTGCGCGGGGCAAGATCTTCAGCGTCTGGCTCGGCGAACGGGCTCCCGTCGCCTATCCTGCCGCCGATGCCGCCCTGGGCTTCTTGCGCCAGCAACTCTTCATCGAACCCGGTGGAGAGAAGGATGCCCGGCTTATCGCTGCCCTGGACCGCGCGCCCCGTACCGCCGACGGCCGTCTGCTACTGACCGCCGAACCAACTCCCCTGGGGGTCGTCACATGGAAACCGTGACCAGTTCCGCCGAGCCGACCACGGTCGAGGACCGCGTTGTAGGGCCGCTGCGCGACGCGCGGCGGCCCCTGCACGAGGGCCTCTCCGCACTCCAGACGGCCGCCGAGGCGGCAACTTCCGCGGAACCAGCCCTCGCCTTCAAAGCCCTCGATCGCGCACTGGCGTTCCTTCAACGCACGTTCCTTCCTGCCTGCGAAGCCGAGGAGTTCACCCTGTTCATCGCGGTCGACGGTGTCTATGGCGCTACGGGTGCGGTCGCCGTCATGCGTGCCCAGCACCAGGTGATGATGGAGATGACTGGCGACCTGGAGAAAGTGGTGGCGGCGGCGAGGGAGGCCAACGACCCTGCCGCTTACGCGAAGTTCCTGCACCCCCTCCTGTACGGGCTCTACGGCCTGGCGCGCGGCCACCTCGAGGCCGAGGACGCGGCGTACCTCACCATCCTCGATGAGCACCTCAGCGAGAGCCAGGTCGGGGTCATCGTCGACAACCTCGACCGAATCGCCTCGGCACGTCGCGCTCCCGCCCGCTAGAATCCCGCCACTCCGGCCTGCCCGGAGAGGAGGTGGACTTGGCGGCTGCACTCGAAGGTCTGCGCGTGCTCGAACTCGCCACCGGCGTCAGCGGTCCCTACTGTGGCAAGCTCCTCGCGGGGCTCGGCGCTGACGTCATCAAACTCGAACCGCCGGGTGGCGACTCCACCCGCCGCGCGGGCCCCTTCCCGGGCGACCTGCCACACACGGAGCGCTCCGGGCTCTTCCTTCATCTCAATACCGGGAAGCGCAGCCAGGTGGACGATGGCTCGCCCGAGTCGATCCACGGTCTGCTCGCCGCCGCCGACGTGGTCATCCTGTCGCACCCGCCCGCGCTCCGCGCCACCGCCGGCATCGACCTGCAGGCCTGGAGGGCACTGCATCCCAGCCTTGTCATCGCCAGCGTCACCACGTTCGGCCTGACGGGACCGTATGCCGGCTTCGGCGGGGGCGAGCTCATCGCCTACGCACTGGGCGGGTACGCCATGCTCACCGGCAGTCCCGACCGCAAGCCTTTGAAGGCCTACGGCTCGCTCGTCGAGTACCAGGCGGGCGCGCACCTCGCCCTTGGCACGCTCGCCGCACTACGGGCGCGGGAGTTCACCGGCGAGGGCCAGGTGGTCGATTGTTCCGCCATGGAAGCCTCGACCTTCATGCTGGGCGGGGTCGAGCAGGGCGCGCACTTCTACGGACGCATCGCCCGGCGCAACGGAACACGTTTGCTGGGCTTCCCGCCCGAACATTCCTACCCCTCGACCATCCGTCCCTGCCGCGATGGCTACGTACACTGCCACTCGAACAACCGCTACCTGGATCTGCTCGGGGCGCTCATCCCCCACCCGCGGCTCGCCGACCCGGATGTGCTCGCCACGATGATGGGCCATGCCGATGAGGTCGACGCGATCATGGACGAATGGCTCGCCGAGAGGGATCGGGATGACATCGTGCAAGCCGCGCAGGAACTTCGCCTACCGTTCACCGAGGTGCGGTCGCCGGCCGAAGTCCTCCGCGAGCAGCACCACATCGAACGCGGCAGCTTTGTCACCGTCAGCCACCCGGCGGCGGGGGCTGTGCTGCAGCCCGGCGCGCCGATGCGGCTCCATGGCATACCGTGGGTAACCGCGCCCTCGCCTGCTCTCGGCCAGCACCGCGGTGAGACATGGCGACGCATTCCCAACCCACCGACGCCGGTCCCGGTAGACGGGCCCCGGCCCTTGTCCGGCGTCCGTGTCATCGACTTCACCAACGCCGTTGCCGGACCAATCGCGTCGTTCATCCTCGCCGACCTTGGAGCGGAGGTGATCAAGGTCGAGGCGCCTTCCAGCCGCCCGAAACACGCCGCGGGCGTCGCACCGGTGCTCGATGGCGCAGAGAGCCCGACGTATAACCGCATCATGCTTTTCAACGAGCTGAATCACGGGAAGCGCAGCTTCGTCGTTGACGTCGCGAAGCCCCGGGGCCGTGCGCTGTTTCTTGACCTCGTTCGGCAGTCCGGCGTTGTGGTCCAGAACTTTGCTCCCCGCGTGCTGAGCAACCTCGGGATCTCCTACGAAGCCCTGGCCGCCGTGAACCCCGGCATCATCCTCACCTCGATGCCCGCCTTCGGGCTCTCCGGGCCCTACCGCGACCGCATTTCCTATGGCCCGGGCATCGACGCGATGAGCGGGCTCTCGCACCTTACGGGCTACCCGGACGGTCCCCCGATGAAGCCCGGCAACTTTTTCTGCGACCAGCAGGCCGGGGTGCTTGCCGCCTTCGCCACGCTGGCGGCGTTGCGCCACCGGGAGGCCACCGGAGAGGGCCAGCACGTCGAACTCGCGATGATCGAGGGCGAGTTCCAGGTGCTCGCCGATGCCTACATGGACTTCGCGATGAACGGCAGAGAGCGTATGCGCGCAGCGAACGAACATCCCGAGTTCGAGCCCCACGATGTCTTCCGCTGTGCGGGCGAGGATGCGTGGGTAGCGATCGCCGTGCAAGCTGAGGACCAGTGGCGATCCCTCTGCGCGGTCATCGGCCGCCCGGACCTCCGCACTGACCCCGCGCTCGGATCGCCTGGAGGGAGGAAGGCAGCGCGCGCCCGCATCGCCGAAGCCATCACCGCCTGGACGATAGAGCGGCCCCACTACGCGGCGCAGTCCGCACTGCAGGGTGCCGGTGTCCCGGCAGGGGCCGTCCTCAACGCGCTCGAATTACTGAGCGACCCGCAAGTCATCGCCCGGCATGGCCTCGAATTCGTGGACACGCCGGGCGTGGGCCCGACGCCCTACCCGCGGGTCGCCTTCCTCCTCAGCGAGACGCCGGTGCCGGTGTCCGGCCCGGCGCCCGGGTTTGGCGAGGCCAACGGAGACATCCTGGGTGGCCTGCTGGGCCTCTCGGGGAATGAGATTCACGACCTGGAACTCGCTGGCGTCATCGCCCGCGAGCCCGCCGCTACCGGAGGCCACTGACCGCATGGAACGCATCGTCATCACCGAAGAACCCCTGATCCGGACCATCACCCTCAACCGTCCCGAGAAGCGAAACGCCATGGACGCGTTCATGCTCGAAGAGCTGGCGGCCGCCTTCGAACAGCCCGGGCCGGATGAGCGCGTGGCTGTCATCCGCGCCAAGGGGCCAGTGTTCTGCGCGGGCCTGGACCTGCGCGAACGGGGTCAATCCGGTCCCGCTGCCGGCGCAAGCCCCATCGAGACGGTCCTTCACCGCATCGAGCATTACCCCCTACCCGTCGTGGCTGTTGTCCAGGGAGACGCCATCGCGGGTGGGAACGAACTCGCGCTCCATTGCGATTTCGTGGTCGCCTCGACTGCAGCGCGGTTCGGCATGTCGCTGGCGCAGATCGGCCTCGCCCCAACCTGGTTCCTCGCAAAGAAGCTCCTCGAAGTCGCGGGCCCGGTCGCCACCCGGGAGATCCTGCTGCTTGGTGACCCCGTCCCGGCCGAGCGAATGCACGCTCTGGGCGTCATAACACGGGTCGCCCCCTCGGAACGGCTGGATGCCGAGGCCCAGGCCATCATCGACCGGTTGGCCGCTAACGCTCCTCTATCGCTCAAGGCGATGAAGGCACTGCTCGTGCGGGAGATGGCGTTCCGTGACGCCATCCCCCACGCGGATGTCGACGCGCTCGTCGATGCCGCGCGCGCTTCACAGGACGCGCGGGAGGGTATGGCTGCGCGGCTGGAGAAGCGCCAGCCGGACTTCAGGGGCATGTAGGTGAACGCCACCCCGCGGTGGCGTAGACTCCCGCCGATGCGACTCCACCTCGATAAGCCCTGGATCCCTCTCGATGAGGCCAATGTCGCCCGCATACCCGGTCAGCTCGGGGTCTACCAGCTCGCCGATGAGGGCGGTCAGGTGCAATACATCGGCTTCGCCGGCGGGCGCTCGCTCTTCGGGTTGCGGAGCGAACTCCGAGCGCGGACGGGCGCTGCGCACTCCTTCCGCTACGAGGTCAACATGCAGTACCAGACGCGCTACCGCGAGCTGCTCATGCTCCACCGCGGCGCCCATGGCGAGCTGCCACTTTTGAATCAGGCCGAGCCACCGCTGCGCCTCGGCCGGCTGGGATAGGCCATGGACCTCGCACTCTCCGATGAACAACGACTGATCACCGAAACGGTGCGGAAGTTCGTCCGCGATGAGATCGTCCCACTTGAGGCGGACCTGGACCCCGATGCCAGCGAGCTCGACCCCGCCGACCACGACCGGCTCGCCGCGAAGGTGAAGGTGATGGGTTTCTACGGGCTCGACATCCCGCCCGAGTACGGCGGCCCGGATATCGACATCGTCACCCGCACGCTCATGGCGATCGAAATGTCGCAACACCGGGCAGGGCTCTACACTCCCTGCTACGGCGTGTTCGGCGGGGCGGGCCTCGCCCAGCTCTTCGAAGCGAATGACGACCAGAAGGAGCGCTACCTCTACCCCACCCTGCGGGGCGAGAAGCACGGCTTCTTCGGGCTGACGGAGCCCTCCGGCGGCAGCGACCCGGCCCGCGCGATCCAGACAACCGCCGTGAAGGACGGCGACGACTGGGTCATCAACGGGGCGAAGATCTTCATCAGCGGCGCCGACCGTGCGGACTACGGGATCGTGTTCGCCCGCACTGATGCCTCCCGCGGCCGCGCCGGCATTACCTGCTTCATCGTCGATACCGACGCTCCGGGCTTCCACGTCCGGCGCATCGTCCACACTCTGCGCTCGACAAGCTACGCGACCGAGCTGCAGTTCGAGGACCTTCGTGTCCCCGCTGGCAATGTCCTGGGCGAAGTCAATGGGGGCTTCGCGATCGCCAACGACCGGCTCAGCCGGCAGCGCATCCCCTACTCGGCGGCGTGCATCAGCGTCGCGGTCAAGGCCCAGGAGATGTCGATCGCCTACGCCAAACAGCGGGAGACCTTCGGGGACGTGCTCGCCTCACGCCAGGCGATCCAGTGGATGATCGTCGACAACGAGATTGACATCCGCACGAGCCGCTGGCTGACTCTTGCCGCCGCCGACAAGGCGAACCGCAACGAACCGTTCCGGACCGAAGCCGCAATGGCCAAGCTCGTCTCCACCGAGGCCGGCGGACGTGTCGTGGACCGGGCCATGCAGATCCACGGTGGCTACGGAATGACCAAGGACCTGCCCCTCGAGCGCTGGTACCGCGAGATCCGCATCCGGCGCATCGGCGAGGGCCCGAGCGAAGTCCAGCGCATCATCATGGCCCGCGACCTCATCGGAGGGTCGTTCCACTGACCCGGCGTTTGGGGCGGGCCGCTACCCGGGCCCCCGCCGCGAGGTCGTGAACGAGTAGCCCACGACCTCAGTCCCCTCCCAGTCGCGTCCGCTGAACGTCACGGTCACGGCGAGCCCCCCCACGTCGGTGATGGTCAGGAGCCCAAACTGGCCACCGCCGGGGAAGGCGCCTTCGGAATAGGGCCCGCCTTTCACTCCGCCGGGCCGATCGAGCGCGGCGGCGTGGAACACGGGAAACCCAGGGCCGGAACCATCCGAGGCGAACGTGTTATTTGACCCGTCGTCGGCCGCGAGCATGTGGGCATCGCCGCTGAGCATCACCAGGTTGTCGACACCGCTTGCCACGAGGAAGTCGCTTAGCTCCTGGCGCTCCGTGGCGTAGGCGCCCCAGTGGTCCGCGCCGGGCTCGGGCTGCGCAATCCAGGGCACGCTGTTCACCCAGACGATCAATGCCGCGGACTCCCTGGCTGCAAGCACTTCCGCCTTGAACCAATCCTTCTGCACCTGGCCCAGCATCGACTTACCAATCCCGTCCGCGTCGCCGGCAGGGTCACGCTCGGACCTCCCGTCGGTGACGATGAAACGGACCCGGCCGACCGTGAAGGCCTGGTAGATCGGCCCGCTTTCGGCGCCGGCGGGCAGGTCGTAATGGGGGATGTACTCCCGGTAGACGGCCTGCGCGGCCTCCCGGGCCGGAGTCGTCCGGTCGGAACCGTCGCCGCCGAAATCGTGGTCATCCCAGGTGTAGACGATCGGTGTCTGCAGATAGAGCGCCTGTTGGCCGGGTGTGGCCAAACTCCGGTCGTACGCCGAGCGGATCGCACCGGGGTCGTTTGCCGAGATGTTCTGGTAGTGGAAGTCCCCCGTGATGAGATACAGGAGCGGGTCCGCCTCCCGGATGCGGTCGAACACTTCGCCGTTCGAGCCGACCCGGGCACAGCTGCTGAAAGCGAGGGTAAACGACGACGGCCCGGAGGGAAGCGTGGTGACTTCGCCCCGGCGGCGTTCGTCGATGTGCTCACTGCGGCGAAGGGCATAGGTGTACCTCGTGCCGGGGCGCAAGCCTTCTGCACGGAAGGTCACGACGTGGCCATCGGGAGACGGGCCGGCCTGTGCCCCAACGACCTTCACACCACCGGTGCCATCCGCCGGCGCGACCAGGAGTTCCACCGCTCCGTTTCCCGGATCCGCCAGGCGAGCCTTGACCGTGAAGCCTTCCATGGTCACGGCGCCGGACAAGATCCACTCGGCGAGGTCGACCCGGATGCGTTCCGCAGTCGAGTTGGGGTGCGTCGGCCCCGCGTAGCGGTCGTAGACCTTTCCGGCTGCCACACCGCCCACCGCCAGGAGTGCGAGCATGAACGAGATGACCCCCACGAGGGTCACAGGCCGATGGTGGTGCTGCCAGTAGAGGATAAACAGCGCTCCGGGCACGAAGAACGCCAGGCAGCCGAAGAGCGCCACCCCTGGTTCGAAGGCAAGCGAGGCGAGGACGCCCAGGAGGACCGAGCCGACGAGGATGATCGCTCCACCGATGCCCTCCCAACGCCATGCGACCCCGTAGCCCACGGCAACGATGCCGAGCGCGGCGAACTGGACAGTGGGCTCCCACTGTTCCTGGAGGACGCTACGGGGAACGCCCTGCTGGCTCGCGAGGATGAAGAACACGCCGAGCGCGAACGCGCCAAGCCCACGCGCACCCCACAAGACCGCGAGCCGGACTTCATCTTCCAGGCGCAAAGTGCCGTGCGTGTGGAGAAACCAGATGTGGCGCCCCGATGAGCCGCTCATGCCGCGTCGCTGCCGGTTGCGGTGTCTGGTGTCCGCGAGGACTGCCCGTGGCCACGCCCGGCGACCAACCGCTTCAATCCGAGACGGCGGTAGACGTGGAACGGCAACTTCTCGCCCGCCGAGTCGAAGACGAGGCGGACCAGGAGGTGGTTGCTGCGCACCGGACGGGCTGCCAGGTAGGAAAATGTCCCGATCCCGGGCATCGCCGCAATCAGAATCACCAGTGGCGAGTGGGTGCCGACGGCCAGGCGCCACTCGTCGTGGCTGATCCGGCGGGTTGCCAGGCGCAAACAGGCGATGAGCAGGTTGCCAGTCGTGTACGAGACGCGGGTGATGCTGCCGATGGGAAACCGCAGCGCGACACCGATCAGGAGGTGTACGCCGAAGTGTGGGATGACGGTCTGGACCTCGGGGCTATCAACTGCCGACCGGAGTTTCGCCGCATCGATCCCGGTCACGCGGCCCTCCAATTCCCACCTTTCGATGGACGAGTACAGCCACCTCTGGGCACGGTTCTGGCCCACGGCCTTCTTCGTACCGATCCATCCACGAAAGCCGAACACGCCGAAGCCTGTCATGACCCAGTGAGCGGCCTTGCCCCAGAGACGCGGTTCCGAGTTGTGCCAGGCTCGCGTCCGTTCCTCGGCGCGGCCGACGAGATCGCGCAGGTCGTCCACCCAGGCCTCGCCTCGCTGACGTGCCATCGAGCCGGCTTCCTGTTCGACGTAGGCGCGGGTGAGGTCGAAGTACACATCGTCGTAGAACGGCACGAGCCCCCGCCGGAAGGCGCGCCACCACGCCCGTGGGGAGGCAAGCGGTGACACGAGTCCGGACTCGAGGTCGATGATGCGGTAGCTGCCGTCGGGGAGCTCGAGCAGGTTTCCGAGCGAGCGCGGTTGCCGGGGGTCGATCTGCCACGTTGGCAGCCCCGCCTGATCGAAGCGGTCGGCCAGCTCAAACAGGAAGCGGCGGGCCTCGTGGTGGTCGCGCGGCTCGACGCCATCGGTGAACCGGCCCGTGATCGCCCAGCGGCCGTCCACGACATCAACGCGCAGCGCCTCGGCTACGGTATTCGTCCCGAACCAGTACTCGGTGAGCTTGCCCGCGAGGTTCCGGCGCAAAACCGCCGCCTCCAGCGCGACCGGGTTGTGCGCGTACCCAAACGGGGCCTGGAACGAGATCCAGTAAATCAGGCGCGGGACGAAGCCCGGGTTGTAGACCTTCGTCACCTCGTCGCCGCGGAAGAGGATCGTGCTTGTGAGCGCGTGTGCGTGCCGTGAGGAGTCGTCGTGCGGCACCCACCCCGCCTTGACCAGCGGCACGCCGCGGACGGACGGAGAGAGGTCGCGAAACATCACTCCGATCACGAGCAGCGCGAACCCCCCGAGCGCGTAGGCGGCAAGCACGTCGCCGGTCCAGTGCGCCGCAAGCCACACGCGTGAGAACCCGGACGCGACGATGACGAGCACGCACACCGTCCGGGCTGCCCGGCGGAGCAGGGTGGGCCGGAGGCTGCCTGCCAGGATGAACAGGAAGCCCCAGAGCAACACCGCCCCGACGACATGCCCACTCGGGAAGCTCACGAAGTCATTTGCCACGCCAATACCCGCGAACTCTTCGCCGGAGAGACGCGGCAGGCCCGTTCGCCACGGCTCAGGCCGGGGGCGGCCGACGAGTTCTCTGATGAGCGAATTCAGCCCGCCGACCAGCGGGAACGCCGCCATCGCTGTGGTCTCCAGCCACCGGCGAGTGACCAGGAAGATGACGACCAGGGAAGCCCAGAGCGTGACCGCCCAGAAGCTGCCGGTCAGCTCCGATGCGAAGCGGAGCAGCGGATCAAGTCCCGGAAAGTCAACGCGAGCGATCGCCCGCATCAGCCGGTAGTCGAGGTCGCCCCGTTCGCGTAGCGTGGCATCGAGCGTCAGCAGCGCGAAGATGCCGCCGAGCGCAATCGCAACCCCGCGAGGCCGGGTGGGAGTGATGCCGAAGGCCCGTCTCCCGGGCGCCGTGGACATGATTCAACGTTACACCGGCGCCGCCATGCTCCCCACGTCCGGCCAGCCGCATTTGAGGCGACTTCCTGCCCAATTACGCGCACGCGGATTCTTGTCAGGTTGACCCCGGAACGGGATCGAAAGAGCGAGGCGCCAAGATGGACGCCTCGCTCTGTGGCACGGGGTGCCGGGCAGGTCAGGCGCCGACTTTCGCTGAATCCTCCATGCCACGGGGCACGCGCGGAACCTGGACCTTCTGGACTTCCTTGATGATCGCGACGGCACGTTCGCGCTGCTCTGGCGTCGAGGCCGGAAGCGCAAGACCGACGCGACTTGCATATTCGCGGTTTTCGGCGACGAACTGGGGCAGCTTGTCGTAGGTCGACGTCTGGGCGAACACGCGGAGGACATCCTCCGGGATGACCCGCTGCATCTCGGCCCACTGGCCCTTGAGCGACATCTCGTGGAGCTGCATGCCGAGGTCCTTCAGGTTGTGCACCTCGAAGACCTCGTGGTAGCTCCGCGTCGAGCCGTAGAACGAAATGGGCTGGCGCAACCGGTTGAGACCCTGCTCGATCTCCGACTCGGTCTCGCCGAAGACGGTGAAGCCGCCACCCGAGATCTCGATGTCGTGCCAGCTGCGGCCGCTGCGCTTCAATCCGATGGCGACGTTTGGGAGCACCACGTCGCGCATGTACTTGTCGGTCATGAAGCCGTGCGGCATCACCACGTCCGCGACTTCACCCGCGACGCGGGCCATTGCGTCACCCACGAGCGCGAGCCCGATCTTCGGGTCCGGGTAGTCGATCGGGCCGGGGTTGAAGTTCGGCGTCATGAGGGTGAAGTGGTAGAACTTGCCGACATAGTCGGGCTTTTCGCCGGTGCGGAAGGAATGCCAGACGGCGCGCATCATGCGGATGTATTCCTTCATGCGGGTGGCGGGGGCGCCGGGCCATTCGACGCTGAAGCGGTTCTGGTTGTGGCCTTTCACCTGGCTGCCGAGGCCGATCGTGAAGCGGCCCTTCGTCATGTGCTGGATGTCCCACGCCTCCATAGCGAGCACCGTGGGGCTGCGCGGGAACGCGATGGTCACACTGGTCTGGATTTCCAGCTTCTCCGTGTTGGCGCCTGCGAGGGTGGCCGCCAGGATCGAGTCGTGCTGCGTCTCGGGAGTGGACGCGAAGTCGTAGCCGAGTTCCTCGGCGCGGCGGGCCTGTTCCGCGACGGCGGTGAGCCACCCGCCACCGAAACCTGAACCTACTTTCATCGAGACAGTTCCTTCGGGCCCACATCGAGGGGGCCGTGATGTTGCACGCCGGAGTCTACAGAGCGGCCGGGCGCACTGCACCGAAGCGTGTGGCGGAGATTGCCCACAGCGCAGCCGAAAGACCTTTCCCTTTACGTCAGGGTTGCATCTTGCTAGTGTGTCGCCCATAGACATCTAACATCGCATCCCCGGGAGGGAACATACTTGGATTTCCGCGACACCCCTGAGCAAGCGACCTGGCGCGAGGAAGTGCGCACCTTCCTCGTCAACGAAAAGCCGAAGATCGACCCCGAAGCGAACCCGATGGAGGCCATGCGCCGCGGCGGGGGCTTCATGAAGGAATGGCGCGAGAAGCTTTCGAAGAAGGGCTGGGTCGCCCCCGCCTGGCCGAAGGAGTACGGCGGCGCCAGCCTCAGCGTGATGGAACAGTTCATCATGAACGAGGAGTTTGCCGAGGCCCGCGCGATGAACGTCGGCGGCATGGGCACCTCGATGATCGGCCCCACCATCATCATCCACGGCAACGAGGAACAGAAGAAGGAACACCTCGGGGCTATCCTTCGAGGCGAGGTCCAGTGGTGCCAGGGCTACAGCGAGCCGGGCTCGGGCTCGGACCTGGCCAGCCTCCAGACCCGGGCCGTCCGTGATGGCGACGACTTCGTCATCAACGGCCAGAAGATCTGGACATCCGGAGCCCACAGCGCCGACTGGATGTTCATGCTCGCCCGCACGGATCCCGATGCCCCGAAGCATCGCGGCATCACCTACTTCCTGATGGACATGAAGAGCCCGGGCGTCACCGTCCGGCCGCTCATCAACATGGCGAACGGTCACATGTTCAACGAAGTCTTCTTCGAAGACGTGCGCGTCCCGGCGCGGAATGTGCTCGGCGAGGTGAACCGCGGCTGGTACATCGGCACCACCACGCTCGACTTCGAGCGCTCTTCCATCGGTAACGCGGTGGGCCAGCGCCAGACGCTCGAGTACTACATGAAGTTCTGGAAAGACAGCCGCGGAACCGCGGCCACGGCGAGCGCGAGCTCGAAGGCCCGCGATGAGTTCGCGGACCGCTGGATCGAGGCGGCCACCGCCAAGATGCTGAGCTACCGCGTGATCACCATCCAGGCCGAGGGCCGCGTGCCGAACCACGAGGCTTCCATCGCCAAGCTGTTCAACACCGAGCTGAGCCAGCGGATCGCCCGCTCGGCGATGAAGATGATCGGCACCAGCGCCCAGTTGATGGGCTCCGATGCCCCGATGAAGGGACGCGCGCCCTCGAGCTATGTGCAGACGGTCTCCAGCACCATCGCCGGCGGCACGAGCGAAGTCCAGCGCAACATCGTCGCCACCCGCGGCCTGGGGCTTCCCCGGGCGTAGGAGGCGGAACGCAACCCGTCCCAACCGAACAGGCCCGGCAGGGAACTGCCGGGCCTGTGGCGTAGCGCTTTCCGACGGCCGATCTAGAGACCGGGGACATCCTGCGCGAGGGACTGCGAGACCAAAGTCGCGGATGGGTCCGGCTGAGCGCCAATGCCTGTCCAGAACTTCTGCCATTCCGCATCGCTTGCCAGTTTGTCGCTAAAGTTGGCAAACGCCGTCATATCTGGTACCTCGATGGCGTAGGCAAATTGCTGCGAACTGGGTCCACCAAAAAGGATTTGCCGAACTCGCACCGAGCCGCCCAGGCGTGTGTGGATTGCCTTGGCCTGGGCGATGTTGGCGGCGAATTCCGCAGCCTTCCCGGGTCGAACCGCCCACAAGGAAAGACTCGTAACAGCCATGAGACCACGTCCCTTCTCGAACGGCCCGGGTTGACTGGCCGATGCAGCCACTTGCGTTCACCGGCCCAGGCGATTGCCGGCGGAGTGCGTATGAGACGCCGGAAACACAGAAAAGTCAAATCTTTCCGAGTTAATCGTTAATGTGCCGGTATGAACGGCCGAGGAGCCCCCGCCAGGCCCGCCGAAAGCGGGCCTTCGAGACGCTGGCCCGACTTGCCTAGTTGCCGATCGGGGGGATGAACTGCTTGAACGTGGTCGGCATCTGCCTGGAGAGTTCGTCAGTCGTCCACATCTTGTTGCCCTGGAGGACCGCCTGGGGGGCGATGTTGTTGTAGAGCGTGATGCGGTAGCCGCTGATGCCGAAGCAGCGCCCGCTAATCCAGTTGCCCTCTTCGCTCGCCAGGTAGACGAGCGGCGGTGCGATGTTCGCCGGGTCGCGTTCGGTGCCCTTCGCCGCGTCGGCGACGACGCGAGTCGCACCGCCGGCGGCGCGGTCGGTTGGAACCGTGTCGGTCATACGCGTCGCCGCACCCGGGCCGATCGAGTTGGCGGTCACGCCATAACGTCCGAGCGCGCGTGCACAACTGAGCGTGAAGCCCCAGATGCCCATCTTGGCGGCTGCGTAGTTGGGCTGGCCCGGGGCGCCGAAGAGGCCCGACCCGGAGGTGAAGTTGATGAGCCGCCCGCCGTTCCGGGCCTGCCGCCAGTGGATCGAGGCGAACCGGCTGGTAGCGAACGTGCCCTTCATGTGCACGCGGACCACGGCGTCCCACTCTTCCTCGGTCATGTTGAAGATCATGCGGTCGCGGAGGATCCCGGCGACGTTCACGAGGATGTCGAGCTGACCCCACTCATTGAGCGCGGTGCGCACCAGGTCCTCGGCCTGGTCCATGTCCGAGACGTCGCCATAGTTGGCGATGGCTTCCCCGCCGGCGGCCTTGATGTCGGCGACGGTCTGCGCGGCCGGTGAGTTGTCCTGGCCTTCGCCGGAAACGGAGACGCCGAGGTCGTTGACGACGACGCGCGCGCCCTCCTGGGCGAACAGCAGCGCGACTTCGCGGCCGATGCCACGGCCAGCGCCGGTGATGATGGCTGTCTTGCCTTCGAGCTTTCCTGCCAAAGCGAACCTTCCTTGAGGGGGTGATGGCGGGAAAGCTTACGCGCACGTCAAGGATCGCGAAACCGCCCGGACGCTACCGAATGAGCAACACGAGCGCCACAAACACGCCGTAGGCGATCACGGTGATGCGCAGCCAGCGCCGCCCGAGCCGCCGCGCTATCCCGACCCCGTAATAGCCCCCGGTCAGCGCGCCGGCCGCCATGATGAATGCGGGGAGCCACTCCACCGGCCCGAATAGCCCGAAGTAGACGACCGCGACCAGGTTGATAAGTGCCGAAAGGAGTCCCTTGAGCGCGTTCGAATGCTGGATGTCGTCCGGCAGAAGGATGCCAAGTACTGCCAGCGTCATGATCCCCAGGCCCGCGCCGAAGTACGCGCCGTACATCGCCAGTACCACGATTCCCAGGTGCAGCGTCAGCGGGACGTGGTCGTCTGAGCGCGAGACCAGCCGGTGTGTCTGCGCGAACCTCCCAAGCGGGTCCTGGAACGCCATCAGCCCACAGGCAAACAGGATCAGGAAGGGCACGATCGCGTCGAAGGCCGATTCCGGGGTCGCCAGCAGGATCGCCGAGCCCAGCAGCGCGCCGAGCACGCTCGGAACGGTGAGCGCAATGATGCGCTTGCGCTGGCGGTCGAGTTCGCCCCGGTAGCCGAAGGAGCCGCCGATGTAACCCGGCCAGAGCGCGACGGTGTTGGTGACGTTTGCTGTCTTGGAGGGGTAACCGGCCGCGATAAGCGCCGGGAAGCTCACGAGTGAGCCGCCACCCGCGACGGAATTGATGGCTCCAGCCACGAACGCCGCCGCCGCCAATCCCAGGGCCTCGAGCAGTTCCATCCAGCAGGTGAAGGTGGCCCAGCCGGAACCTATGCGCCAGCGCCGGTAGCATGGTCGCGTGGAAAAGCCACGGCTCACGTTCGACCTTGATGGCGTGCTCTGCCGCCCGCCGTTCGGCATCAACCCGGGATCCGGGAGGCACAAGCGGCGGGACGCCGCCAGCAAGAAGGGTGTGCTCTGGCTCACCGAGGGCTGGCGCTACCATGGCCGCCGCCCCATGCCCGGCGCCGTCGAAGGCTTTCGGACCCTTCAAGAGCAGTTCGATTGCGTGGTGGTCACAGCCCGCGGGCTGCCCGCCGAGTCACTCACCCGCGCCTGGTTCACCCGCCACTTTGGCTTCGTGCCCGAACTCCATATGCGGCCCTCATGGGAAGAGACTTCCGCTCAGTTCAAGGCGCGCAAGATGGCCGAACTCCAGCCCATCGCCCACTTCGAGGACGACCCGTTCACCGCGCTCTGGGTCGCCGAACTCGTCCCGGCGGTCTTCCTGGTCGACTGGAAGCGCAACCGGTGGGTGCGGGCGGAACGCGTGCACCGGATTCAGGTGTTGGCCGAAGCGCAGTCCGCGCTCCACGTGGCCATCTCCGGCCAGTAGCCAGCCGCTATACTCCCTCGCGATGGACTTCCGGCTGACGGCAGAACAGGAGCGGCTCCGGGACGAGGTGCGCGCCTGGCTCACCTCGGTCATGCATCCAGATATCGAAGGATTCCCCTACTCAGAAGAGGAAGACCCGGCCGCCCTCCGGGCGTTCAATAAGCTGCTGGCATTTAACGGCTGGATCGCGCCCGCATGGCCGCGTGAGTATGGCGGTATGGAGCTCGGCGCCGTCGAACAGCTGGTCTTCGGCGAGGAGATGGCCTACGCGCGCGCCCCGAACGGCGGTCGCGGCCCGGCCGTGGGGTACGCCGGGCCGACGATCATGCTTGCCGGCACCGACGAGCAGAAGCACCGCCACCTCCCGGGGATCACCAACTGGGACGTGGTCTGGGCACAGGGGTTTAGCGAGCCCGGCAGCGGCTCGGACCTCGCGAGCCTTGCGACCACCGCCGTCCGCGACGGCGACGACTGGATCCTCAACGGCACCAAGATCTGGACCAGCCATGGGCACTACGCCGACTGGATGTACCTGCTCGCCCGTACCGACCCGGAGGCGCCGAAGCACCGTGGGATCAGCTACTTCCTGCTCGACCTCAAGTCGCCGGGCGTGTCTTTCCAGCCGCTGCTGAATATCGCTGGACGAAAGGGGTTCGGCCAGTTCTTCTTCGACAACGTCCGCATGCCACCCGACGCCCTGCTCGGCGAGGTCAACCGGGGCTGGTATCTCGCGACCACGACGCTGGACCTGGAGCGCTCGAACATCGCCAATGCCGGCGGTGCCCGGCGGACTATCGACGACCTGTGTTCGTACGTACGGGATTCCGGTGTGCACGCTTCGGCTGCGAACCGGCAACGGCTGGCCGCCCACGCGGTCGAAGTGGCTGTTGTGACGATGCTGAGTTACCGCGTGGCCAGCATGCTCGCCACCGGGGCTGTGCCGAACCAGGAGGCCAGCCTGCTCAAGCTGTTCCTGAGCGAGCTCGACCAGCGCATCGCGAACACAGGTTTGCACCTGCTCGGCGGCTACGGCCAACTGATGCCCGGTTCGCCGCTGGCGAGGCTGCAGGCGCAGTTCGCCCTCACCTACCTGACGACCGTGCCCCGGACCATCGCGGGCGGCACCAGCGAGATCCAGCGCAACATCATCGCCACGCGCGGGCTGGGGCTGCCGCGGGGGTAGGGGGCGGGGGCTGCCTGGGGGTGGTCAGGACCGCGTCGCGGCAGCACCTACCGCAGCTCGCCCAGCAGCGCCCTCCGCAGGAGTAGCAGGCTGGTCGTTACGGCGCGGCGCTTCACCGCCTGGCGCCCCTGGTTCATGGTCATGCTCAGCGAGTGCGTGCCGCCCTCCGGGGTGGCCACGGCCACGTGCACCGTGCCGGGCGGGATGCCGTCCTGCGGGTCCGGGCCCGCGACGCCGGTAATACCGACGCCGTAATCCGCTCCGGCCTTCTGGCGGGCGGCCTCGGCCATCGCCTTCGCTGTCTCAGGCGAG
>CAUJEQ010000185.1 GCA_963169135.1 Chloroflexota bacterium | reverse complement strand
GGGGTGCTGCCGCAGGCGCCGCGGGGCGAGAACGGCTACCGCAACTACACCGAGGCCGACGTCAGCCTGCTCCGGCTGGTCCTGACGCTGCGGCGGCTCGGGCTCAGCGCCGCCGAGGCGGGCCGGCTGGCGCGGCTCAGTTTCGAAGGAGAGGGGACCGTTACCGAGCTGCCCGCCGCTCTCCAGCGCCAGCGCGGGGCGCTCGCCCGGCAGCGGGCCGACCTTGAATGGCTCGATGGGGAGCTCCGCGACCTCGAAGCTACCTGGCTGGCCACCCGCGGCCGGGGAGCAGGCCGGCAGCCTGTGGCGCCCATCGCCGTGCTCTTCCTCTGCAACGCCAACTCCGGGCGAAGCCAGATCGGCGAGGCGCTGCTGGCGAAGCTCGGCGGGGAGCGCTTCGCGGTGCAATCAGCCGGCGCTCACCCGGCGCCCGTAAGCGATTTGGCCGTGACCGTCCTTTCGGAGGCCGGGATTGACTGGCGCGGCGCCCGATCGAAGCACGTCGAGGAGGTGGATGGACCGTTCGACTACGTCATCACGCTTTCCGATTCGATGCGGGAGTCGTGCGCTGCCATAGAAGGCCCCCACAGCACCCTGCACTGGCACCTGCCCGACCCGGCCGGGGCCGGGGTCCCTGCGGAATCCCGGCTGGTCGCGTACCAGCGTATCCGCGACGAGCTGTCGGCCCGTCTTGTCCCTTTCATCGAGCTCGCGCTGAGGACGGCAGCGGGCCGGGAAACCATATTCGTACTCCAGGAGGTCTCCAATGGATGAAAGTGTCCACGTCCGTTACATGGTGAGCGATGTCGCGAAGGCTCTGGCCTTCTATACCGGCCACCTCGGCTTCACGGTCGAAACCGACTATGCGCCGGCTTTCGGTTCGGTGCGGCGCGGGAGCTTGCGGTTGCTGCTCGCCGGCCCGCAGAGTTCGGCCGGGAGGCCGATGCCCGATGGGGCAGTCCCCGGTCCCGGTGGCTGGAACCGTATCCATTTCATTGTCCCCGACCTCGCGGCGGAGGTGGCGCGGCTGAAGGGCGAGGGGTGCGAGTTCCGCAACGAGATTCTCACCGGGCCGGGCGGTTCACAAATCCTCCTGCTCGACCCATCGGGCAACGTGGTCGAGTTGTTCCAGCCTGCCGGCCAGGGGTAGGCGGGGTGGGAGCCCCGCAAGGGTGTGTTTCGTTTTGCTAAAGTCTGCACCCTGAGGAGGAGCGTATGACGGATGCAGGTTCGAACGGGGAGCCGGCGGCATCGGAGCAGATTGATCGGAGAGTCGCCGAGCTTGGCGATTGGCGCGGGGAGACGCTGCGCCGGATGCGCCAGCTCATCAAGGAGGCTGACCCGGATGTCGTGGAGGAGTGGAAGTGGGCGAAAGCCACGTCGCCGGGCGTGCCCGCGTGGTCGCACGATGGGATCGTCTGCACGGGCGAGTCGTACAAGTCCGTTGTGAAGTTGACCTTCGCGAAAGGGGCTTCGCTGGAGGACCCGGCCGGGCTCTTCAACGCGAGCCTCGATGGCAACACGAGGCGCGCGATCGATATCCGTGAGGGCGAGGAGGTCGACGCGAGCGCATTCAAGGCGCTTTTCCGCGCGGCGGTCGCGCTCAACACCTCCCGGGTCAAGCCAAAGCCGGCGCGCGAGTCGCGGGCGAAAGCATGAACGGGACCGACTCGCCGGGAGAAGGCGAGGTGCGCCAACCCGTCCTTCTTTCAGGGGGCAACCCCCAGATTGCGAAGGGCGATGGCGACGCCCCGGTCCAGGCGTACATCGCGGCCATGCCGGGCTGGAAACGCGAGCTCGGGGAACGCCTCGACGCGCTCATCACCCGCGAGGTGCCTCACGTTCGCAAGGCGGTGAGATGGAACTCGCCCTTCTACGGGATCGAGGGCCAGGGCTGGTTCCTGTCGTTCCACGTCTTCACGCGCTACGTGAAGGTGACATTCTTCCGGGGTGCGGCGCTGCAGCCGCTCCCGCCTGGAAAGGGAAAGGACGAGGACGCGCGCTGGCTCGACATCCACGAGGGCGGATTCGTAGAAGCCCAGATGGCGGCCTGGGTCCGGCAGGCGGCCGCGTTGCCCGGGTGGGCCGGGTTTTAGGGGCCTGCGTCCTGATGGAGGCGCCGATGCCTGGTGGGAGCATGGGATCGGCCTCGGTAACGGAAGAGCGCCCCGGATGGCCGGGGCGCTCGGGTCATTCAGTGCTGGGCTCCGGACGCGTCTACTTGACGACTTCGAACTCGCCAAGCATGTCCGTGGGGTGGAAATCGCACTGGTAGATGTACTTTCCAGGATCGCTCGGTGCGGTGAAGACGAGAACGGCCTCCTCCCCGGGGGAGACAATGTCGGGCTTTGAGACCGCATCGTCTTTCGTGTTGTACTTCTTGTCTTCGCCACCGAAGCGCATGTTGTGGATCGCCGAGCCGTTGTTCTCGAGGTTGATGGTGATCTCCTGGCCGGCAGAGACTTTCATCGTCGGGTTGTACTCACCGTCGATTTCAAAGACGTTCCCGCGCTTTTCATTCATCAGCACGTTGTAGGTCGTCAGACCACCGCCATTTCCTGACGGAGTCTCGGCGCCACCGTTCTCGTCATCGTCATCACCTCCGCAAGCCACGGCGGCCAGGGTAATAGCGAACGCAGCCAGGGCGGGCAGCAGGAGCAGACGAAAGCTCTTCCTCGCGAAGATCATGGCATTCCCCTTTCTGAGTCGATGCTTACTGCGGTTTGGAGTATGGGTTGTCACTGTTGCGCGTGGCAACCTGCAGCCTAGCTGGATCCGGCAGGCGTCCGCGCTGCCCGGCTGGGCGGGGTTTTTGGTGCGCGAGTCGTTTTCGGGTCACATCTCCAGCCGCCGGCTCACCGCTCGACGCGTACCCGGAGGCCGTCGTCCCGGGCTGGGGACGACGCGGTGGAATCGTCGTCGGGGAGAGTGACAATGCCGCCGGCCGGGCCGTGGCAGGTGAGGAGCGAGAGGCTCGCCCGGTCATAGCGCAGGGGATCATCACCGTTGGGCCGGGGAAGCAGGAAGAGCGTCCCGAGGAGGGGAACGAGGGTGAGCGGGCCAAGGACGTAACCCCATCGCATCGGCGAGCCTCTTAATCTCCGCCTGCGGCGGCGCCAACAGCGACAGCCCGGGCTCTGTCGCGCTGGACTCGCGGCAGCGGCGGAAGCCCGTGCTCGGAGGCGAAGGCCACGATGAAGATGCCCATATGCACCAGGGGGACGATCAGGAAGGCCGTCCGCAGCGAGCCGGTCGCCTGCTGGAGGGCGCCGGTGAGCAGCGGGCCGATGACCAGGCCGAACGTGAACAGGGTGAAGAGGAACGATGACACGACGGCGATCTCGCGGGGCTTGATGCCGGGCAGCTCGTAGGGGAGCGTGAGGATGGTGGGGTAGACCTGCATGCAAGCCCAGCCCAGGGCGAAGGCGCCGAAGGGCACGAGCCACGGTACCGGTGCGAGGGCCATCGTCAGCATGCCCGCGCTGCAAAGAACGCCGGTGAGATACATCTGCTGGCGGCGGACGGTGACGCGGTTGCGCACCCAGCCGGCATGCATGGCCCCCATCACGTTGCCAAGGGGGATGCCGGCGGTAATCAGTCCGGCCATCCCGAGCGAAAGCCCGCGCTCTTCGTGCAGGTAGGTCGGCAGGAAGGTCATGAACGCGGACACTCCGACGAGGCAGAAGGCCGTGCCCACGCCCCAATACCAGATGATCCGGTGGCGCAGGATGGCG
>CAUJEQ010000184.1 GCA_963169135.1 Chloroflexota bacterium | reverse complement strand
AGCTTGATTGCGTCGGCGATTGGCTGCAGGAGGCCGAACGGGCCAACCCGGTTCGGGCCGTAGCGCGATTGGATGCGGCCGATGAGCTTCCGTTCGCCGTAGACGCCGACGAACAACTGCGACGGCAGGACGAAGATGAGAAAGCTTGCGACGAAACCGATGACAGCCGCCAACACGTAGACCACGCCGAACGGCAGGATCTTGTCGGCCGCTTCGAGGATTTCGCGGGAGAGGTTGGCGAGGTCGCGCAGGTCGTACCAGTTATCGGTGGCGAGGAAGGTCGTCATCGGTCGATCTCCCCCACGACGATGTCTATCGAACCGAGGACCACGATCGCGTCGGCGACCGTGCCACCGACGGTCATCTCTTTCAAGGCGGAGAGGTTGATGAACGACGGCGGCCGGATGTGGAAGCGGTAGGGCGCGGGCCCTTCGTCGCTGACCAGGTAATAACCGAGCTCGCCGCGGGGGCTCTCGATGCGGGCGTAGGCCTCACCTTTTTGCGGGCGCAGCGCGAGCGGCACCTCGGTGCGGAACGGGCCCGAGGGGAGGCCATCGAGCGCCTGCTGGATGATCTTCACACTCTGGCGCATCTCTTCGAGGCGCACGATAAAGCGGTCGTAGCTGTCACCCTGGTAGCCGATGGGGATGTCGAAGTCGTACTGCTCGTAGCCGCAATATGGGTCGGCCTTGCGGAGGTCCCAGGCGATGCCGCTTCCGCGAAGCATGGGGCCGCTCAAGCTGGCGTTCGTCGCGAGCTCGGGGCTGAGCACACCGATACCCCGCGTGCGGCTGACGAAGATCTCGTTCCCGGTGAGCAGTTGTTCCATCTCTTCGATGAACGGGGGGAGGTCGGCCAGGACCTTGCGGACCATCGGCTCAAAGGCGGGACGGAGGTCGAAGGCGACACCACCGATGCGCATGTAATTGCAGGTGAGGCGCGCGCCCGAGGTGACCTCGAAGATGTCCAGGATCTTCTCGCGTTCGCGGAAGCACCACATGACGGGCGTTTGCCAGGCGCCAGTGTCGTTGGCGAAGGCGCCAACGGCCATGCAGTGGCTGGCGAGGCGCTGGAGTTCGGCCATGATGACGCGGATGGCGTCGCCGCGAGCCGGGACCTCAATGCCGGCGAGTTTTTCCGCCGCCAGGCAGTAGCCGAGGTTGTTCGACATGCTGCTCAGGTAGTCGGTCCGGTCGGTGAACGGGATGTTCTGGGTGTAGGTGCGCTCTTCGGCGAGCTTTTCCATCGAACGATGGAGATAGCCCATGACCATCTCGGCATCGACCACCTTTTCACCATCGACCGTAGCGCGGATCCGGAAGACGCCGTGGGTGGAGGGGTGCTGGGGCCCGATGTTGATGACGAACGGCTCACTCTTGATGACACCGGTCATTCGAGCACCTTCATTGGCGGCTCCTGGCGGCGGCTGACACCGGCGAACTCGCCCAGGCCTGGCTGGAGGCCGCCGGGCATCGCAAGGAAGTCTTTCCGGAGCGGCCAGCCCGGGTAGCCTTCCCAGAGCAGAATCCGGTAGAGGTTCGGGTGTCCTTCGAACTTGATACCGAAGAGGTCGTAGGTCTCGTTTTCCTGCATCCAGGCGCCGTGGAAGACCGGGACCACGCTCGGCACGACCGGATCTTCGCGGTTCAACACGTCGACCTTGAAGAGCGCTATCTGGTTCTTGTCGAACGACTGGATGTGGTAGACGACTTCGAAATGGTCCCAGAAGTCAACGCCGCAGAGGTTCGTCAGGTGGACAAGGTCCGCATCAGGGTCTGTCTTCAGTGCCTCGAGAGCCGAAACGAGGTGCTCGGGCTTGAGATAGCAAGCCGTTTCGGTTGTCCGGTCGACAGACCCGGGCGCGGCGGTTTCGGCAAGGCCGGCGGCTTCAGGACCGCTGAGCTGGCGCGTCACAGCCGCCACTCCAGTGCGCGCTTCCGCCATGCATAAACGCCGCCGATTACGAAGGTGCCAATGAAGAGCATGCCCTTCCCGTAGCCGACCCAGCCGACGTCGTCAAAGACGAGCGCCCAGGGGAAAAGGAAGACGATTTCCACGTCGAGCAACACGAACAGGAGGGCGATGTAATAGAAGCGGAAGTTGAACTGAACGCGGCTGGGGCCCTCGGTGCGGAGGCCGCATTCGTAAATGTCGTCGCGGACCACATCGGGCTTGCTCGTGGGGCGAATATTCACGAACTGGAGCGCCCACGAAGTAGCCAGCGCACCAATCGGGAAGATCAGCGCGATGAGGACGAGGATGCCGATGTGACCGTATTCGTAGAGCACGCCGGAGCCGTTTGTGAAATTCGTCCTTAAGGGACGGGGCCGACTATAGCACGGGCCCCGAAAGCGGACAAAGCGCCAGAGAGGGAAAAGAGAGCGACGGGCACAGGTTTTCCGGGTAGCAAAACGACCGCCAGCGGAAGGTCACTTGCGCCCCCAGGTGATTCCTTCCGCCGGCGGCCGAGACAGAGTGTTACCCGGGCGGAGGGCTCGTTCGCCAAGATGGCGCAAGCGCCGCGTAAAATGCGCGCAAATTCGCCCTTCCGCGAGGTCCCGTGCCAGTCCCCGTCGTCGGCCTCATCGGCTGCGGCCACATCGGCCGCTTCCACTCCCGCAACATCCGCGGCTCCTTCCGTTCAGAACTCGTCCCCGGCGAGTACGCGGCCGTCTGCGACCGGGACCTTGACCGGGCCGGTTCGTTCGCAGCCATTACGGGCTCCCGGATGGTCACCGATGACCCAACAGAGGTGTTCGGACTGCCCGGGCTGAACACGGTCTACATCTGCACCGAGACCGCCGAACATCCGGACCTCGTCGTCAGGGCGGCAGAGCTCGGGCTTCACGTGTTCTGCGAAAAGCCGCTTGCGAAGACCCTGGGCGAGGTGCGGCGGATGGTGGAGGCGGTCGAGGCCGCCGGGGTGGTGAACCAGGTCGGGCTGGTGCTGCGCTATTCGCCCGTCTTTACCGTGATGAAAGAGATGATGTCGGAGCCGGGGCTCGGGCCGCTGCTGACCGCGCACCTGCGGGACGACCAGTTTTTCCCGATCCGGGGACATTACGCGAGCAGTTGGCGCGGCAGCTTCGAACGGGCCGGTGGCGGGACGCTCATCGAGCATTCCATCCACGATGTCGATCTGTTTCGCTGGCTGTTCGGGGATATCACGCGTGTACGGTGCCACACGCGCTACACGACCGGCCACGACGGGGTGGAGGACGTGGCCATCGCCACGTTCCAGCACGCCGACGGGCACCAGACCTCCCTGTCGTCGGTCTGGCATGCGCTCGACGACCGGCCGTCGACGCGACACCTGGAGGTGTTCTTCGAAGGCGGGTACTTCGCCACCGACCACGACTTCCTCGGGCCGATCCGCTACCAGGGGCGTACGGGACCGGTGGAGGAGATGCCCACCGAGCAGGTTTTCGATCGTTACGTCGAGATTGCCGGCCTCGAAGGAGGTGAGGTAGACCTGGCGCGGGCGGGGATGTACGAGGACTACGCGTTCCTCCGGTGCGTGGAAGAGGGCCGCCCGGCGTTCCCGGACTTCCGGACCGCGCTCGCGGCGCACGAGGTAGTAGACGCCTGCTACCGGAGCGCCCGGGAAGGCCAGGAGTTCGGGGTGGCGGAGGTATAGTCGCAGACTATGGCTGGGCGTTGATCGCGTTTACCGGTCGATAGGGCTGCGGTATCATCGGCGGACACAAGCGGCTTTCCGCACCGCGCGAAGGGAAGCTGCGCAAGCCGGCGCCCGAGGAGCATTGACGCGATGACCACCGACACCCTGAAGGACCTCTACCCTATCGGCGAAGCCCCCCCGCTGGGCCATGTGCCGGAGAAGATGCACGCCCAGGTGATCCGCCAGTCCCGTTACGGGCAGCCAAACCAGGCGTTCCAGACCGAAGTGATCGAAACGCCCGGAATCGGCCCGGACGACGTCCTCGTGTACGTGATGGCGGCCGGCGTGAACTACAACAACGTCTGGGCGGGCCTCGGTAGCCCGGTGGACGTCATCGCTGCGCGGCAAAAGGGCGGCGACCCTGGAGACCACCACATCGGCGGGTCTGATGCCTCGGGCATCGTGTGGAAAACCGGCTCGGCAGTCACCAATGTGAAGGTTGGGGACGAGGTCGTCATCCACTGTGGCTCCTGGGACATCCACGCGCCCGAGGTGACCTCCGGCGAAGACCCGATGTTCAGCCCGAGCTTCAGGATCTGGGGATACGAGACCAGCTGGGGGTCGTTCGCGCAGTTCACGAAGGTCCAGGCACACCAGTGCATGCCCAAGGCAAAGCACCTGACCTGGGAGGAGGCTGCGGCGCCCACCCTCGTCGGCTCGACCGCGTACCGGATGCTCTTCGGGTGGCCGCCGCACAACGTTCGCGAAGGCGACGTAGTGCTCGTCTGGGGCGGCGCCGGGGGGCTTGGCTCGATGGCCATCCAACTGGCGGCCCAGGCCGGGGCCAGGCCCGTCGCGGTCGTCTCGAACGAATCGAAGTTCGAGTTTTGCATGAAGCTCGGAGCGGTCGGCTGCGTGAACCGCAAGAACTTCGACCACTGGGGCCGGTTGCCGCACTGGGAGAGCGACGAGATGAACAAGTTCACGGTCGGCGCCCGCGCCTTCGGCAAGGCGATCTGGGATGTCCTTGGTGAGCGCCGCAGCCCGCGGATCGTGTTCGAACACCCCGGGCAGGACACCATTCCCACTTCGCAATTCGTGTGCGATACGGGCGGCATGGTGGTCATCTGCGCGGGCACGACCGGGTACAACGCCGACGTGGACCTGCGTTACCTGTGGATGCGCCAGAAGCGCCTCCAGGGCTCGCACTTCGCCAACGACGACCAGGCGTATGCGTTCAACAAACTTGTTATCGAAGGCAAGGTTCAACCGGCGCTCTCGCGCACGTTCTCGTTCGACCAGACGGGCGAGTGCCACCAGCTCATGTACGAGAACCGCCACCCGGACGGGAATATGGCCATCCTCGTGGGCGCACCGCGCGAGGGCATGAAGACGATCCGCTAGACGTGCCGGGCGGTCGCCGCTTTGCACGTCAAAACGAGCAGGAGGGCGGCGATGTGGCAATTCCGATCCCGGACCGTGGTGGTCTTACTCACCGGGCTGGTTGTGGCCGCGGTCGGCATCGCGTTCTTCCTGATGCGCGACAGTGCGGCGCCAGCGAACAACGGTGAACCCGGCAGGTTCGAATCCTGGAACCCGGTTACGCCTTCCAGTTCCTACCGGGTGGTGATCCGGCACGTCAAGCGCGGTCCCACCCCTCCTCGCCAGGCCGCTGGCGGCGAGATTTCCATCCTGCCGCCGCTCGACGCACTCCGCACGATCGTGATCAGCGTCGACGCGAACTGCGAGCCTTCGGCCACCCTGACCGTGACCGACAACGCCACCGGGATCCCGTGGTACGAGACCCGGACCACGCGCGGTGAGAACGTGGTGGAGTTCTTCCCGCGTCCGGGGATCGTCCTCACGGACGAGAACCGGTTCCTGGAGCTCCCGGCCGCACCGGGGCCTGGACTGGGCACAATCGAGTGTGGAAAAGAGTACGAGGGTCCGGCCGCGGACTGGGAAGCCAGGCTCTCCAAATTCGGCGCGTCCCGGACAGGGAGTGCCGATTACCTGGGAGACACGGTCAGCCGCTACGAGTCCACCGCCCCGGCGGACGCCGTCGTTCGCGGGAGCTTGATCCAGGGCTCGGACGGCCGGCCGGAAGACTTCCAGGACGTGACGGACGTGAGAAGCGTCTGGCTGGTCCACGACGGCGCCGGATTCGTCGTCTCTACGTCGTTGTTCCTTGTCTTCAGAGACGGCCACCAGGAGCTGTTCGAGTCGGAAGAGATCCTGGAGAGCACGGTCACAGAAGCCCCGTAGAGGCCAGCCGCCGCGGCTTACCTCCCGCCGCTGGCGGGTACCGCCCGTTCATCCTCATCCCGCTGGGGCGGCCTTGCACCCCATGGGGGATGCTCGACCGGGTGGGTGGCCGGTGGCGTCCGGCCGAAGGTGTATGCGGGCCGGGCAATCCCCATCACCAGCAAGAACCCGATGACCAGGAGTCCCTGGCCGATGAACATGTTGGTCACGCCGATCCCGTCGGCGAGCTGGCCGAGCGGCCACGCCATGAGGGGCATCGCGCTGAAGCTCAGCATACTGATGCTCATGACGCGCCCGTACATCTCCGGCCTCGCCGCGTCCATGGTGAGGGTGCTGTTCACCGTCTGATACACCGTCAGGGCGAGACCGAGGACGAGCGTCGCGCCCAGGGCGCCCACGAACCCGAACGCCTCCGATCCCAGCGCGAGCCCGATAAGGCTGAGGCCGCCGAGGATACCCGCCCCCCATTGCAGCAGCGCTTTCCGGTCGTAGGCGGTCAGGCTGGCAATCGCGAGGGACGCGATGAGCGCGCCGGCCCCGGAGACGGACTGCAGCAGCCCGTACTCGCGCTCGCCTTTCCCGAGGTCTTCCTGCACGAAGCCGGCGAGAAGCATCACGTACGGCATCACGAAGAACGCCACCATGAACATCATCAGGTTCAGCATGCGCAACTGCCGATCCCGGACGACATAGGAGAGGCCGTCGCCGATTTCGCGCCACATGCTCTGGCGGCGCATCCCGAAGGGCATCCTGCCGATGCCGGCGGGGACTGCCAGCATGGTCAGGATGGAGACGGCGTAGAGGCCCGTCTGCAGGAAGTAGACCGACTCCAGGTTCCACGCTGCCACCATCGCGCCCGCAAGCGCGGGGCCGAACAGCCGCGTCGCATTCATCGCTGAGTTGGACATTGCCATGGCAGCCATGAGGTTTTGGGGGCCGACCACATGCGCCATCAGCGGCATGCGGGCAGGCATCCCCAGGGCCATCGATGTACCCCCGGCGAGGCCCAGCACGAACAACCAGCCAATCGTAATGGTCCCGGTCACCAGCATGAGCGCGTTGACCAGAGCGAGCAGGGCGGTCGCCACCATCGATATCAGCGTCAGATTGCGCTTGTCGAATCGGTCGGCCAGGGAGCCTCCGACCAGGGAGAAGAGCAGCATCGGGAGGCCAAAGGAGAGAGAGATGAGCCCGACCGAGCCGAAGGACCGGGTCAGCTCCCAGGCGAGGAGCGCCCTGGCCACCATCTGCATCTGCATGCCGGTGAAAGAGAAGAGCGAAGAGGTCCAGAGGAAGCGGTAGTTGCGGTTCTCGAAGACCGAGAGCGCGGCCCGGAACGATGGCTTGTTGGAGGACATGCCCGGCGGACCGCCGCCCGGAAACGGCCGCATTTCGCTCACGGGGAGACCCTCGTCCAGCCTGGATGGCAACTCCGAACGGGATTCGGTTTCTCGACCATCGCCGGATTCTAGCAGCTACCCCCATCCCGCGCTCCGGGGACGCCCGGCGTGTGCCCGCCGCACTTCGGCCTGGCTCGTTCGCGTCGTCAATACCGGCCGGTTGGCCCATACTAAACGGCACGAATACCGGATCTGCAGGAACTGCCAATGGCACGAGATTACGCCGCTGATATCACCGACCCCATTGCACAGGAAATCGTTTCGAACGTGGGCGTCTGGGTAGACCGCGAGGTCAAACCGGTCGCCCTGGAATACGAACATGCGGACCAGTTCCCGGATCCGCTGGTCAAGGGGATGTCGGAAATGGGCCTCTTCGGGATCAAGATCCCGGAGGCCTACGGCGGCCTGGACCTGAGCTTCGAGTGCTACGCGGGCGTCTGCATGGAGCTGGCACGTGGCTGGATGAGCCTGGCGGGCATCATCAACACGCACGTGCTCGTCGGCTACGCCATCAGCGAGTACGGCACCGAAGAGCAGAAGCAAAAGTACCTGCCGAAGCTGGTTGAGCCGGAGATCCGCTGCGCCCTGACCATCACCGAGCCCGATGCGGGTTCCGATGCCCAGGCCATCAAGACGACCGCCGTCCGCGATGGCGACGACTACATCATCAACGGTCAAAAGATGTGGGTGACCAACGGCCACCGCGCGGGCGTCTACCTGGCGATGACCAAGACCGACACCACCGCCAACCCGCGGCACAAAGGCATCACCGCCTTCCTGGTCGATGCGGGCACACCCGGGTTCGCGGCCGGCCGGCGGCTGGAGAAGCTGGGTTACAAGGGCGTCGAGACCACCGAGCTGACCTTCGACGACTGCCGCGTCCCGGCCACGCAGGTGCTGGGCGGGAGCGAGGGCCGCGGCTTCCAGCACATCATGAGCGCGCTCGAAGTCGGGCGGATTAACGTCGCGGCCCGTGGCGTGGGCGTCGCCCAGGCCGCCTTCGACGACTCGATCCGCTACGCGCAGAAGCGCGAGGCCTTCGGCAAGCCGATCTTCGAACACCAGGCCCAACAGCTGCGGCTGGCCGAGATGATCACGAAGATCCGGGCGGCGCGCCTCCTCACGCTCGATGCCGCGCGCAAGAAGGACTCGGGCGTCCGGAGCGACCTCGATGCCGGGATCGCCAAGCTCTACGCGACCGAGATCGCGCAGGAGTGCGTCCTTGATGCGATGCGCATCCACGGTGGGGTGGGCTACAGCAAGGAACTGCCGATCGAACGCTATTACCGCGATGCCCCCCTCATGGTCATCGCCGAGGGCACAAGCGACATTCAGAAGACGGTGATCGCGCGCGGCATCGTCAAGGACTACCCGATCTAGAGTGCGGCCCGCCCACGCCCCTCTCCGTTTTGTTGTTCCAAGGAGTCAGCCGAAATGACCGACCTCAACGTCCCGCTGGATATCGCCGGCACGGTGTTTTCTGATTTCGAGTTCGACTGGAGCTGGCAAACGTCGCAGCTGCTCTCGAGGGCGACCGGCTGTTCCATTCGGGACGAGAGGGACCTGCCGTGCCTCATGAACATGTCGGATGGAGCGGGCCATCCCATGGTGCCATTCAATGGGGCACTGCTGGCGCGGAATCGCGATGAGGTCATGGACCAGCTCATCGGGGGGTATGCGAACTGGCAGCAGGTGGGGCGCTGGGGGTCGGGTGGAGCGAAATTCTTCGGGCCAGTTCCTCAGGCCGGGCGTGGGCGTGTGACTTCGCGCATTTCCGAACTCGGCGCGACCTCCAAGGGGCACGCCCTGGTGCGGTTCAACTTCGAAGTTGTCGATTCGGGGAGTGGCAGCCAGCTCCTCGAAGGCTGGATGCTGCTGTTCCTGCTCGGCTGCGCGCCCGAAGGGGCCGGAACGATAACGCCGCCCCGTATTGCGATGCCGGACCGGGAGGCCGACGAGGTGGTGGCCCACGACACCGATGTGAATGTGACGTTCGATTGGGCCGTCCCCTCAGGCGACTGGAACACGACCCACTTCATCCAGCAGGCAGGCAACCCCGCGCCTTTGACGCATGGTCCACGCAACATGGGACTGGTGCTCCAGGACGCCTGCCGGGCCTTTGCCGGGGGCCGGGTGGACCGGCTCAAAGAGGTCACCATCGGGAGCCTCCCGGCGCCCCACTACCCGCCCGAGCCGACGGAGACGCGCTTCTGGCGCGACGGCGACCGCATTCTCGGCCGGCTCGTCGTGCCAGCTAATGGGCGAATCGACGGCGGACAGGGCGATAAAGTCTGCATCGACCAGATTGAGCTGAGGTTCTAACGCGCTTTCATCCGCTCGTTCGCATCTCGATTCGCCCTCATGGCTGGCCCGGCTTGCCTTCCTCCGGGCTCGGCTCATCAGCACCCGCAGCAGGACTGGGCGCGCTGCGCTCTGCCGTACGCGCCCCCAGGGGACCAGCGAATGGCACCTGCACCTCGCGGTGGTAGGGGATCTCGACGTCTTCCTCATCGAAGCGATTCTTGATACGCCGCCGCAGCTCGCCGGTGAGCTCCCACTGCTTGAAGACGCGCACGTCGCCCACGATTTTCAGGTCGATCCCGTCGTTCCCCAGGTTGTTGACGCGGACAACCTTCGGCGTCGAGAGGATGTCCTCAGCCCGGTCGGCGGCCAGTCCTTCGCAGATGTCGTCCACGATGGCGATGACGCGGTCCACGTCCTCTTCGTAGGCGATGGTCACGTCGAGGTTGATGCGGCTGAACCCCTGGGTCATGTTCGTCGCGATGGTGATGGCGCTGTTGGGAATGACGTGGACGTGCCCGTTCATGTCGCGCAACACCGTCCGGCGGGGAGTGATCTCGATGACCTCGCCGCTGACTCCCGCAACCTGGACCACGTCACCGACCGCGTACTGGCCTTCGACGAGGATGAAGAGTCCGTTGATGATGTCCTTCACGAGAGTCTGCGTGCCGAGGCCGATGGCAATTCCTGCAACACCAACGCCAGCGATGACTGCGGAGATCTGCACATCGAACTGATCGAGGATCAGCGCAGAGCCCACCATGGCCAGGAAGATGGTGAACATCCAGCCGAGGGTCGCGAGGAGCGTTTTGACGCGGCGTTCGACCATGGCCGGGTCCTCCCGGCGGGCACGGCCGGCACGGAGCGCGGCGGATCGGACGGCTCGACCGAACACGCGCACGACGAGCAGTCGCACCA
>CAUJEQ010000183.1 GCA_963169135.1 Chloroflexota bacterium | reverse complement strand
GGTGTCCCGCAAGGAGGCGCTCGGCTGGAGCGTCGCCTGGATCGGGCTCGCCATTGTCTTCAACATCGGCGTGTACGCGTTCAAAGGCACCGAGTCCGGCATTGAATGGACCACGGGCTACCTGATCGAGAAGTCGCTCAGTGTCGACAACGTCTTCATCTTCCTCCTGATCTTCTCGACGTTCGCCGTACCCGCCGCGTATCAGCACCGGGTGCTGTTCTGGGGCATCGTCGGGGCGCTGGTCATGCGGGCGGTGCTGATTGCGGCAGCGGGTTTCCTTCTCGGGACGCTGCACTTCATCATCTACGTTTTTGGCGCGTTCCTGATTTTCACGGGGATCAAGTTCCTGCGGGACCAGGAGCACACGCCGGACCTCGACAAGAACCGGTTTGTGCGGCTGGTGAAACGGGCCTTCCCCGTGACCGAGCGGTACGAGGGCCAGAGCTTCTTCGTCCGGAGGAAGGGCGTGCTGTTCGCGACGCCGTTACTCCTCGTGCTGGTGCTGATCGAGAGCACCGATCTGGTGTTCGCGGTAGATAGCATCCCGGCGATTTACGCAGTGACCGACGACCCGTTCATCGTGTTCACGTCCAACATCTTCGCGATCCTCGGCCTGCGGGCGCTGTATTTCGTGCTCGCGGGGTACCTGGCCGGACTCGCCTATCTGAAACCGGCTCTCGCGGCAATCCTCGTCTTCGTGGGCGCGAAGATGCTGCTCATCGACGTGTACAAGATCCCGGCCCTGATGAGCCTCGCAGTGATCATCGCGATCCTTGCGACGGCGATCACCGCCTCGATCCTGGTGCAACGGCGCCGGGGAGTCCCGGAGCCGCACGCCCTCACCGAGCCCGCACCGGGCGGGTAGTCCAGCCCGGCCCCATCTAACCACCCCGCGACTACAACCAAAGGAGCCACGAGTTGTTGAAACGAATCTCTGCCATATTCCAGGCGAAAGCGAACAAAGCGCTCGACCACATCGAGGACCCTCGCGAGATGCTCGACCTGAGCTACGAAAAGCAGGTCGGCATGTTGCGGGACGTAAAGCGTGGCATCGTGGAAGTGACCGCCGCGCGGCGGCGGTTGGAGCTGCAGGCGGAAGAGCACCGCGGACAGCTGCCAAAGTTCGACGTACAGGCGTTACAGGCGATGAAGTCGGGACGCGAGGACCTTGCCCGGGTCGCGCTGGAACGGAAAGCCTCGACGCAAGCTCAGGTCGAAAGCTTCGAAGTGCAGGTGGCGAGCCTGAAGGCCGAGCAGGACCAACTGGTGGCTGCCGAACAGCGGCTCCAGGCGAAGGTCGATGCCTTCCGCACGAAGAAGGAAGTGATGAAGGCCCAGTACACGGCCGCAAAGGCGACGGTGCGGGTCGGCGAAGCCGTGACCGGGCTATCGGAGGAGATGACCGACGTCGGCTACGCCATCCAGCGAGCCGAGGACAAGACCGCCCAGCTGAAGAGCCGCGGCGCGGCTATACACGAACTGCTGGAGTCGGGCGTGCTGAACGATAGCCTCGATGGGAGCACGCCGCTCGACCGCGAGCTGGATGCTCTTGGCCGTGCCGCGACGGTCGATGCGGAGATGGAGCGGCTGCGCTCGCAGCTCAGCGCGGAGACCACCAGGGAGGTGCTCTCGTGATCATCCGGCTGATGGGCGAAGGCCAGTGGCGCGTCGATGAGGGGCTCCAGGACGAGCTGAACGCCATCGACGCACAGCTCGATGCGGACGTGAAGCAAAGCGACGGCGCGGAGTTCGCCCGGCATCTTGGCGTCATGCACGAACTCATCCGGTCCCGGGGCGAGCGGGTCGCGGTGGACGAGCTGGTTCCTTCGGACGCCATGGTGCCGCCCCGCGACATCACGCTGGAGGAACTGCGCCAATTGATCGGAGAAGCGGGGCTGATCCCCGGGTAGCGCGAGGGAGGCGGGACATGGTCGACGAACTGTTCGAGGTGTTCGAGGATCTCTTCGAACGCCGGGGGAAGAAGAGAGGCAAGTCCGCGAAGGGCGAGAAGGGCCCGGCCGATGTGAGGGCTCCGGCCACGGCGCCCGTATTCTGCATCGGCTGCGGAGCGCGGAACGAAGGCGGGGCGCGGTTCTGCATGGAGTGCGGCGAACTCTTACCGTCGCCGGGCGAGGAGATGCGCTGCCTGGGCTGCAGCAGCGTGGTGCCACTGAAGGCGCGGTTTTGTCCGCGCTGCGGGTCGAAAGTGGCCGTGTAACCATGGCCCGTCCCATGCGGGCCCGGCCGCGGAGCCGGGTGCCGTGGAGGAACGTCGCCTTGCCAGGCCGCCGTGCGCTCGCTGAGGGTTCTACGCCTGGCGGATGACCCCGGCCGCGAGGAGCTGTTCGATCCGCGCCGGGGCGACGCCACAATCGGCGAGGACTTCGCGGGAGTGTTCGCCGATGAGGGGCGAGCGGCGCGGGTAGCCGTTGCCGGTGCGAAGGAAGCGCCCGAGGTAGCGGGGGCCGCGGATGGTGCCAAGCTGCGGGTGGTCGAAGTCCTCGAAGTATTCGGATGCGTGCATCCAGGGGTCGTCGAACACCTCGACGGCGTCGAGCGCGGGCGCGGCCGGGACGCCGCGGGTCAGGAGACGATCCAGCGCTTCGTCGCGCGTCATTGCAGAGAGCGCTTCGGCGATGCGGGTGGCGAGGGCGCCGTCGACCGGCTCGTTGAGCGCCTTCTCCGCGATGGTGCCGCCGGCCCACTCCGGGTGTCCGAGGGCGACGCAGATCGATGGGAAGTGTTCGGGGGCGGTGCCGGCGACCAGGACCCAGCCGTCGGTGCACTGGTAGAACCGGTTCAGGGCGCTCGTGCCCAGCAGGTCGAGGCCGCCCTTCGGGTTCGCGGGACGTCCTCCGTACCAGGTGAGTTCGCCCGAGAGCGTGAGGATGCTCTGGTTGGCCAGGCAGGTGAGGACTTCCTGGCCCTCGCCCGTGAGCTCGCGGGCGTGGAGCGCGGCGACGACACCGAAAGCGGCGATCATCGCGCTCGCCGTGTCGTTCACGGGGATCTGGTAGAACACCGGCTCGTCGTCGCCACCCTGGGCAGCCATCAGGCCGCTGCGGGCCTGGACGAGCGGGTCGAAGCCGGGGTCAACCGCGAGCGGGCCGGACTGGCCGTAGCCCGTGACGGAACAGCTGATGATGCGGGGGTTGATCGCTTTGAGCGTCGCGTAGTCGATGCCGAGGCGTTCGCGCACGCCGACGCGGTAGTTATCCAGGATCACATCTGAGACGCGGACGAGGTCGAGCAGGAGTTGGCGGCCGGCAGGGTCTTTGAGGTCGATGGCGAGACCGCGCTTGCCGCGGTTGTAGCCGACGAAGCCGAGCCCGTAGGTGCGGAACGGGTCGCCCTCGGGCGGTTCGACCTTGATCACGTCGGCGCCCCAGTTGGCGAGGATGGCCGGCGCAAACGTGCCGGCAATGAACGCGCCGAGGTCGAGCACGCGGACCCCGTCGAGGGGGCCGGCCCCAGCTGGCCGGGGCGCCTGTCCAGGGGCGGCGAGCGATGGCACGTGGGCGGGCAGTGACTCGAATGACACGGGGTCGGGGAGGTGCCGGACGCCGCCCGGAGTGGACTGGAGCTTCACGGGGACACCGGGGATGACCACGGTCCCGTGGCGGGCATGGTCGAACACGAGGCGCATCTCGTTGGCTGCGACGGTGTCGCTGTTGAACCATTCCTCGGCAGTGCCGACGGGGCCGCGGGGGACGCCGGCCTCATGGAGGATCTTCAGCCATTCGTCGAGGGGCTTCTCCCGGAAGCGCTCGTCGAGAGCGGCAATGACCTGCTGGTTGATGCCGGGCTTGAGGAGGTTGGTGAACTCGCCCTCGACGCCTTCGAGGGCCATGAGGTGGAGCATGTCGGTCGCCTCGAGGGCCTTGAGGAAGAACTGCGGCGTGAGCGTACCGAGGAAGAACCAGCGGCCGTCGCCGCACTGGTAGAGGCGGTCGTTCGGCACGCCGCCGCGGCTGCCGCGGCCGCCAAGGCGGAACATCTCGGCAGCGCGGATCGTGCCGCCGCTCTGGACAGCGGAGACGGCGTGGAGACCGCTAACGACCATGGACTGCCCGAGGCCGGTGCGGCGGCGTTCGAGCAGGCCCGAAGCGAGGGCGCCGGCGCCGAGCATGCCTTGCCCGTAGCTCACCTGCGGCGTGACCAGGTAGGTGGGGCGGTCTTCGTAGGAATACTGGAGCGCGGCAGCCCCGCCGAGCGCGGTGAGGAGACCGTCATCGGGGGGGAGCTGGCTCCAGCGGCCAGTGGGGGAGTAGGGCGGAAACCACGCGTGCAGCAAGGCGGGGTTCGCTGCATGCAGGCTGACGGTGTCGAGGCCGCTCCGCTCCAACTCCCCCGGATGCCAGTCGAACACGGCGGCATCGGCTGTGGCAAGGAGCGAGCGGGCGTCACGCAGGCCTTCAAACCGGTGAACATCGAGGGTGACGACCTGCTTGTTGCGGTTCCAGCAGAGGTAACCGGGGTGGTCCTTCATGCGGTCGCCGCCGGGTGGTTCGACCTTGATGACTTCTGCGCCGAGGTCGGCCAGGAGCATGGTGGCCATGGGCCCGCCGATGCCGGAGGAGAAATCGATGATGCGGGTACCAGCGAAGGCGCTCATGGGCGGGACTATACGGGGGGCGAACTGCGAAGCGCGATATGCGAAGGAACCTCCCGGCCACCATGCACCGATTCGCGATTCACGAGTGGCGCCGCGGCGAACCGCCCGGGAGGCGCGAGCCGCAGCCTCACCACTGGCGACGACCTGAGAAGGGGCTTCTGGCGCCACGCTTTCGTACGCCGCGGCCCGCGTGCGCCACCCGGTGTGGGGATTCCGGTCGGGCCAAGGTGGCCAGGCCAATTCTGGCTCATATAATGACCCATCATGGATGCCC
Organism: Chloroflexota bacterium; assembly: GCA_963169135.1. GTDB lineage: Bacteria > Chloroflexota > Dehalococcoidia > Tepidiformales > Tepidiformaceae > Amarobacter. Next base: position 7,957 of record CAUJEQ010000183.1, on the reverse strand, counting down.
CGGCGATTCGCTATACCACCACGGTGGACGGAGTCCGCATCGCGTACTGGTCGGTGGGCGACGGGCCGATCGTGATCTCTCTTCCGCCTCTTCCCCATAGCCACATCCGGGTCGAATGGGACATTCCCGCGTTGCGCCGGACGTTCGAGGCTACGGCTGCGGCCGCGACCCTCGTCCGCTACGACGGGCGAGGTACCGGCCTGTCGCAGCGGGATTCCTGTGATTTCTCCCTCGAGACGATGCTGCTCGATCTGGATGCTGTGATCGCCGCGTTCGAGGTGGATAACGTCGTCCTGTATGGGCCGGCCAACGCCGGGGCGGTTGCTGTCGCCTATGCGGCGCGGCACCCGGAGCACGTGTCACATCTGATCCTTTGGAGTCCCATCGTGGATGGGTCGATCGTGGCCAACAACCCGCACCTCCGCGCGCTACGGCGTCTGGCTGCAGACGATTGGGAACTGTTTGCCCAGACCGTCGCGCACAACCTGCTCGGCTGGTCAGAAAACGAGGCGGCACGACAGTTCGCCCAGGTGATCCTTGCGGGGAACTCACAGGACACGCTCCTGCCCCTCGTTGCAGCCATCGGGCAGATCAACGTTTGGGACGAGCTTCCGCGGGTGCGTTGTCCCACGCTTGTCCAGCACCGTCCCGAGACCGGAATGATCCCGCCCGGGGTCATCGAGCGGGTGGTCGCAAGCATCCCGGACGCCAGACTGGCGCTCTACGAGGGCAGCTCCACCGTCCCGTACCTTGGCGACTGGCGCACCATCAACCGGGGGATCCAGGGATTCATGGGCATACACCAACCGGCCCGGGCCGGTACCCCCAACCGTCGCGCGTTGCGTCTGTTGAAGATGAAGGACGAATCGTTGACCGATCGCGAGATGGAGATCGTGACGCTCGTGGCCCGGGGGTTGACGAACCGCCAGATCGCCGAAGAACTGTACCTCTCGGAAAAGACCATCGAAAACCACATGGGCCGCATCCTGACGAAGCTGGACCTCTCATCGCGCACGCAGTTGACTGCCTATGCGTTGGAGAAGGGCCTGGCGAGCAGGCCGGCGTCGGATCGCTACCCCTAATCGAAACAGATTGAGGGGAATCCCCCTATCCAGCGCGAAGCGGCCAGGCGCACCGTAGCTGCACCGCCGGGCGAACGCCGCGAAGCCGGCCTGGCTCCACCACGGGTCGCCGCCTTTCGCCAGGCTGCGCGAAAGCTCGACGGAGGATGGGCATGGACATCGCCGCACGTCGGAAACCAGGCGAGAGCCCGAAGTGAGCGAAAGTGGCGAAGTGCTGCTCGTGGCGGGAATGGGCGTGCTGGCCTACGGCCTCCTGCTCGGCGTGCCACTGGCCGGCACGAGGATGAAGAACCCCACAGGCCCACCTCACTTACTTAAGACGCACGTCGAAGCACTGATTGGCGGCGCCATCCTCCTCGCACTGACCTCGATCGCGGCGTATTCCACCCTTCCGGAGGCAGTTGAGCTTGCTGCGGTCGGCCTCTTCATCTCAGGTGTAGTGCTTTCACTGACCGGAGGAACGGTGAACTGGCGGAGCGGGACGGATGACGCCTTCGCGGCGCGCTCGGCGGGGTTCTACCTGCAAGCGACGTCGGGGCCATTGATGGTCACCGGGGCTTTGCTCCTGGCGACCGGGGTAATCGCAGAGCTGTTCGCCGGATAGCAGCGTGCCGCAAGCAGGCTGCTGTGAAGGGACGCAACGAAAGGGAGGAGTCTCAATGTTCTGGGAAGATCGAACCACCAGGGTCGCGGGAGCCGTGCTGCTCGTCTTCGTCGTGCTCGTGATCGCGAGCATCGCTCTGGACTGGAACACAACGAATGCGAACCCTCTTGCCCGCAATGACACGGAGGAACTGCTCCGCGACATCGAGGATGGCGGGACACTGTTCGCGCTGATAAACGCGGTGAACATCGCGACCGACGCAGTGGCCACGCTTGCGATGGCCGCTGTTGTCTACCTGCTGTTCCGGGACCGCAGCCAGATGCTGGCGCTATTCGCAGCGTTCGGGCTAATGGCCGGAGCCATCGGGTTCACGACGGGCTACGCCGCGAACGTGACCCTGGCCTATCTGGCGGCGGATTACGTGGAGGAAGGCGGGGCCGGCACGATCGCCGCCGGCGATCCAGTCATCCTCCAGACCGCGCGGGCGATCGCAGCGCTTTCGATGATCTCCGTGTTCGTGGCGTTCACCTCCATCGGCTTCGGGATCGTCTCCATCGGGGCGGTTATCGCCGTCGCGCCAGAGGGGGCCGTCAATCCCCCCCGGTGGTCTGGCGCGCTGGCGATCGTCACCGGCGTACTCGCTGCCGCCAGTTGGGTGACCCTCGCGAATTACGATGCGGGGATGACCGTCCTCTTCTTCGGGATGGTCGGCATGTTGGTCTTCCTGGTGGTCCTCGGAGGCTGGCTGCTCATCCACAACGAACCGGGGCAGGCGCGCCAGGCAACCGGGATGCCACTGTCGACTTAGCACCTGACTGCCAGGGACACCACGCACTCTCAGGAGGGAAGAACCATGTGGAAGCCACTATTTGCCGAACGCGGAGCGCTGCGCTTCATCACACCGGTCCTTGTACTCATCGCCCTGGCCGCCGTGCTGACTTTTGCCTGCGGTGACGACGATGGCGAAGAGCGAGCCACGAACACACCCGCCGACACGGTGGCGGACACGGGCGGTAACACCGGAGGGGCCGACATCGGGACCCTGACCCTGCACGCTACCGACCATGCCTTCCGCGTGGAGGGGGCCAAGCGCCCGGGGCCGACGCGGGTCGTGATGCCCAATGAGGGGGCATATGACCACTACGCCCTCATCTTCAAGGTCGATGGCGACCGTGACGCTGATGATGTCCTGGAGCTCCTGCAGCTCTTCTTCGATGAGCAAGCAATGGCTGCGGCAACCGAAGAACCTGAGTGGCCCGATTGGGCAGTCTGGAAGGGTGGCCCGTCCGTCCTTTCTGCCGGCGAGACGGCGGAATTGATCATTGATTTCGAGCCGGGGCGATACGTGATCGTGTGCCCGATGGACCAGCCCGGCGGTGTCATGCACTACGACCAGGGCATGGTGACCGTGATCGACTTCGAGGGAGAGCCGCATGCCGGCCCGATGCCCGCGGCCGACCTCGTCATCACGGGCGAGGACGACGCAGAGGGGGCGAGCTACTGGTTCGGGGACGCTCCCGAAACGCTGGACGCCGGTGCGCACCTGGTCGAGTTCAGGAATGACGGCTCGGAACTGCACGAATTCGTCCTCGCGCGGCTGCCTGATGGCATGACGCCGGACGAGGCATTCGAAGCAGAGCTGGAAGGGAGCACCTGGCTGGGCGGCCCCGCCCCATTTGGGCCCGGCGACCGCCAACTGATGCAGTTGGACTTGCAGCCCGGGACGTACGTGCTGCTCTGCTTCTGGGAGAACGACGAGGCTGTCCCGCACGTGGACCTCGGCATGCTGTCGGAGATCGTGGTGGAGTGAGTGTGCGCGGGCCACTCAAGGCAGCGGACGGCCGCCGCGAGTGATCCAGGGCGCCCGGGGGCACACGCCACCCATCCGCATCCCGCCGCCATTTCTGATTCACGATTTCCGGTTTCCGATTTGGCGCCCGAACCACCCGGGATGAGCGAGCCACGACTGTGAGAGAGCGTCCAACGTCACTCCCCACAGCTCGTCTCGCCAAACGCCCGGGTACGGCAGTGTGGGGCCAGCTCTCCCGGGAGGGCTGGCCCCACACTCACACCAGTTGGTGGGCTGACATCAGCTGGCGAAGAGGGCCAGCACGCCATCGATCAGCGCATCGTGCTCGGCGCGGGCTGCTTCCAGTTCGAAGGTGTTCGTGGCGGCCACAGCGGCGCCAACCGGGAACTGCGACAGAGTGCCCTCGATCAGCGCGTCGTGCTGGAGCAACGCGGACTCCACATCGCCCGTGTTCGTGGCGGCCACCGCGGCCCCGGCCGGGAACTGCGACAACGTGCCTTCGATCAACGCGTCGTGCTGGAGCAGCACGCCCTCGGCCAGCGCATCATTGAGACCGCGGACTGGGGCTGCTTCCAGTTCGAAGGTGTTCGTGGCGGCCACCGCGGCCCCGGCCGGGAACTGCGACAGCGTGCCCTCGATCAGCGCGTCGTGCTGGAGCAACGCGGACTCCACATCGTCCGCGTTCGTGGCGGCCACCGCGGCCCCGGCCGGGAACTGCGACAGCGTGCCTTCGATCAGCGCGTCGTGCTGGAGCCGGGATGCCTCAGCGATGGCCGCGCTGGTGGCGGACGTGTCGCCTCCCGATGACTGGCGGACGACGACTGCCGCGACCACGGCAGCCGAGACGATGGTGGCGCCGATGACGGCCAGAGCGGTGCGGCCGGCACCAAACTTGATGTGCCGCGACAGTGTGTGGGTCGATGCGGTGTGAGTGTTCATCAGAGTCTCCTTCTTGGGCTCGGCGACCTTTTCGCCGGCGCACCAGGAGCTTCTGCTTTCGCGAGGACGCCTCCATCGAGCGAACTACGCAATTTTTATGGCGTGGTGGATGCGGCCTGTGGCAAGGACTACGTACGCGGGGCAGCGCCGGGAGCCCGGGCGCATTTACGCAATCGCATGGCGGATGGCGTAGGCCGTTGCGTCGGCCCGGCTGTGGGCGCCGATCTTGTTGTAGACGTTTGTCACATGGCGGCCCACCGTCCGCACACTCAGGACGAGCTGCTCGGCAATTTCGCGGTCGGAACGCCCGGCGGCGATGAGGCGGAGAACCTCGACCTCGCGCGCGGTCAGACCGTCGGGATAGGCCCCGGCCCGGGCGCCATTGCCGGCTATCCCCTGCCTGATAGCCAGGGCTCGATCGATTAGCGGCTGCCCCGCGCCATGGCGCGTGTAGATGTCGATAGCCGCGTCGACCCGCTCCAGCGCCGGCGCTCGATACCGATGACCGTGTGCCGAAAGCAGCTCCGCCCAGAGCAGCAGCCCATCTGCCTCGTTCCAGGGGAGTTGGTAGCGGCGGAGGATCTCGATGGCCTGCTCCAGGAGGCCCTCCGCGTCCTCCATCCGCCGCCCGGCCGCTGCGAGCACCGCATCGGCGAGGATCACGCACCCGGCGGCCCCTCGCCAGTCTTCGCCGAGGGCCATGATCTCGCGGCAGCGGTCGACCTCGGCCCGGGCCTCATCCAGGCGGCCCTGCGCCGCGTAGGCCATGGCGAGTCCCGGGCGGTCGCGCACCTCTTCGCCAGTGCACCGCTCGTCCGCCAATTCGAGGGCACGCGTGAAAGCCCCAATTGCGGCCTCGTAATTGCCACTGGTGACGTGAAGCCGCCCGCTCCAGTGGGCGGCGAACAGCCGATTGAACTGGCTGCCGTTCGCGTGGGCCCAGCCATCCCAGCCATGAAGGAAACTCTCGGATTCGGCCCAGTCACCCAGCCAGATCCCGGCCAGCGCGCGCGGGATGAAGCTCATATTCCCGCCACGGGAGACAGTGAGATCTCCCGCGATGACCGCGGCCTCGCCCGCTATCGCTCCCAGAAAGCCGTGCAGGTATGAGCCCGGCGGCTCGCCGATTCGCTCCAGCCAGTTGACGATCCGCTGCTGTGCGCTGACCGGGTCCTCGAGACAACCGAACTCCGCCAACGCAGTCACAAGAACTCCGATGTAGATCTCGGGGCGGCCAGAGCGATTGGCCGCATCGGTGGCCTCCTGCATGAGCCGCAGACCACGATCCATTTCGCCGCAATGAACCACAAGCGCGTATCCGTGGAGCCCCGCGGCCCGTGTCCAGATCACTTCCTCCCCCAGCCGGCTGGCAAGCTCCATAGCCCGCCACGAATACTCGAGGGTTTCGGTGCACGGGCCAGAATACAAGTAGCACCCCGCCATCCCGTCGTAGAGCGCCGCGAGGTCGCGGTCCTGCAGGCCGCTGGTCAGCACAGGTTCGGCTGCCCGGAAGTACTCCATCGCCCGGGATGAGTCGGCAAAAGCCGGCAGGCTCGCCAACATCGTGCCGATGCGCAGTTGCAGCCGGGCAAGGCGGCGCGGGTCGCCCCCTTCGCGTTCCAGCAGGTCGAGTGCCGTGCGGAAGTGGCTGATGGCCTCCCGGATGGCATACAGCGCCTCGGCGGCGTGGCCCGCGCGGATCGAGTACTCGATGACCTTCTGGGGGTCCGCCAGGTCGCCGGCGGCCCGGTAGAGGGATGCCAGTGCGGGGATGTACGGATCGAGGTTCCCCGCATGGAAGCGCTCCAGTGCAGCGGCGGTTGCAAGGCGCAGGCGCTGTTTCTGCGGCCGGGAGACCCCACCGAGGATCGCCTGGCGGGCGAGTTCATGGACAAAGGCGTAGAGCGTGGCCCCGGCGGAAGGGGATCCCACCACCGGCCGGGCGGAGTCCAGCGGTCCCTCGGGCAGTCCGGGCGCGCGGGTACTTCCCGGCCGAACCTCCTCGATCAGGTGCGCCGCACAGGCTTCCTCGACCGCACCGATAAGGTCCTCCGGCGCCAGCGCGGGCATGCCTGGTACTTGCTGGCTGCACACCTCGCGGACCACTTCGTACTCGAATACGCGTCCGGCCGGGGCAGCACAGGCCAGGAACTCACGGCAGGCGGGGCTCAGTTTCTCCAGGCGGAGCTCGATCGCCCGCCGGACGGAATCCGGAATGCCGGCCGCCTCGAGGTTGGGGCTCAGTAGCCAGTGCCCGGCCGGATCGAGGAGCTTCCCCTCCTCCAGCAGGTGGAGCACGAGCTGACGGAGAAAGAACGGGTTGCCTTCTGTGGCCTGGAGCAGCGCCGGCGCCACGAGGCTGGGCGGCGGGCCGGCTCCGAGATTCCGGAGCATTTCCACCACGTCTTCTTCGGTAAACGGCGCGAGGCCGACAGGGGTGGCAAGGCTCTCCCGCGTCAGCACCTCTGTTGTCTTCGCAAGGGCCGGCGTCTCGGAGACGCTGACGTTGCGGTGGGTCACGAGCACGAGGACCGGCATCTCGCCCACCCGGCGCGCGAGGTACAGGAGAAGCTGGAGCGCGGACTCGTCTGCCCAGTGCAGGTCTTCGAGCTGGATAAGGAGCGGCTGAGCCCGGGCGCAGCGCTCCACGAAGCCGGCGACGGCTGTCAACAACTGGCGCTCTCCCGGCGCGGACTGCGGGTCCCCGGCAGCGTCGAGGTCCGGGATGATTTCGCGGACCTCGGGCACGAGCCGGGCTATCTCCCTCGCCGTGGACCCACCAAGCCGCTCGCGGGCTTCCCCGGGCTCCAGGCGCCGGAGGATGCCTTCGAGCACCTCGACCCATGGGCCGAAGGGCGGGCCGGCGAGGATCTCATCACAGTGGCCGGTAACACAGATGAGGCCTGCCTGCCGGGCCATGTCCTCTGCTTCGCGGCAGAGGCGGCTCTTGCCGATGCCCGGGTCGCCACTCACGAGCACGACTGCTCCGTGGCCCTCTCGGGCCTGCTCGATACGCTGGTTGAGCAGCGCGAGTTCGAGCTTACGCCCGGCAATGGGCGAGGCGGGCCCGGGCGGGAACGCGGCGGTTACTGGTGCGGGCCGGGGCTCCTGAGCCATGGCTTCCGCCCTCGCAGAATTGCCACATTGTTCTCCCGGCCATATGGGATGTCAACGACACTCTTCCGGAGGAGGGAGGAACCACCCGGCCACCAGGCCCCGATTCACGGTTCACGATTGACGTGGTTAGGGACGTTGGCGGAGCTACCCCGGGCGGCGCTGGAGGAATTCGGCGCTGGCCCAGCCGTCGTGGCCGTCGGGGGTGGTAACGGCGACCCACGTGGTGGCCCCTTCGATGCGCGTTTCACCGCCGTCGAACAGGAGGACACCGTCGCGGTAGCAGCCGAGGCTCGTGGCGGAGGCCGAGGGCGACTCGCGGACGTTCAGACAGTCGGTGCCGGTTGCGACGCGGGCGACGCGGCCGGTGACGGCTCCCCGGATGAGCGGCTGCTGGAACTGCTCCAG
>CAUJEQ010000182.1 GCA_963169135.1 Chloroflexota bacterium | reverse complement strand
AGATGGAACGCGGCGCCCTGCCCCGGACGCGACTCGACGGTCAGGCCGCCTTCGTGGTTCTGAGCGATGGCATAGGCCACCGCCAATCCGAGGCCGCTGCCTCGCTCCTTCGTCGTGAAGTACGGGTCGAACAGACGGTCGGCGTATTCGGCTGGGATCCCCGGACCGGTGTCCTGGACGGTGATGCGGACGTACCGTCCGGGCTCGATCGCAACCCTGCCTTCACCGTCCGGACCCACCTGCGTGTTCCTGGCGGTCACCGTGATAAGGCCGCCCTCCGGCATCGCCTGGCTGGCATTGAGCACCAGGTTGTGGATCACCTGCCCCACCTGGCCCTCGTCAATCTCAGCCATCGCCAGTCCCGGCTCGAAGTCGAATGCGCACAGCGAGGGCGACCCCGTCACCGCGAACGTGGCCGTCTCGCGGACCAGCTGTTCGGGCGCGACCGGCTTCCGGACCGGCACGCCCCCGCGCGAGAACGTCAGCAGCTGGCGCGTCAGGCTCGTCGCCCGCCGGCAGGCTTGCTCCGCGTCGGTGAGCATCTGGTGCGTATCCGACTCGCCGGGAAGGTCGAGCTTCGCCAGGCCGATGTGCGCGATGATGCCCGTCAGCGCGTTGTTGAAGTCGTGCGCGATGCCGCCCGCCAGCACGCCGAGCGACTCGAGCTTGTTCGCCCGTTGGAGCTCGCGCTCCAGGCTCCGGTTCGCCGTCTCATCGCGAAAGACCAGCACCACGCCGGTCACCTCTCCGGAGTCACTGCGGATCGGGGCGGCGCTGTCGCCGATGACGTGCTCCGTCCCGTGCCTCGCGATGAGCACGGTGTGGTTCGCCAGTTCCACTGCGTGGCCCGATGCCAGGACGCGGTCAACCGGGTTTTCGCAGATCTCGCGCGTGTGCTCGTTCACGATATGGAAGACATCGAGGAGTCCCTGGCCACGGGCCTCGCTCTCGGGCCAGCCGGTGAGTGCCTCGGCCACCGGGTTCAACAGCTCCACCAGCCCCTCGGGGTCTGTCGTGATCACCCCGTCGGCGATGGATCGGAGGGTCACCTCGAGCCGGTTTCGCTCGCGCGTGAGCGCCTGCTCCGCCCGCCGCCGGCGGACGAGCGTCCCCAGGCTCGTCCCGAGGGTGGACACCAGGGAGGCCAGTTCCGTCTCGTCCTGGCGCCGCGAGCGCGCGAAGAACGCCAGGACCGCCAGCACCTCGCCATCCGAGACGATCGGCACCCCGAACCCGGCCTTCAGGCCCGCGCGCCGCGCCGCTTCGCCCCGCACGAAGTTGCCGCCGGTCTCGGTCACATCCTCGTTCCACTCCGGCCGGGCCGCCACCCAGACGCGCCCGGGCAGGCCCACACCCGGCTGGAGCTTCAGCGTCCGCGAGACCGCGTTGAAATCCTGGAGCAGGTCGTCCGCCGCGAACCAGGAGGCCACGCAGCGCAGCGTCCCGGTCCTGGGAAGCTCCCACGCCTCGCCGTAGCTCCACCCGGTTAACTGGCACACGAGCTCGATGACCGACGCGTAGGCGGTCGGGAGGTCGCTCGCCTCGCCGATGGCGCGGGTTGCCGCCTCCAGCAACCGCAGCCGCTCGTGCGCGCGCCGGCTCTGGGTAACGTCCTGGGCCACGCAGGCGAAGTACTCAGGCCCATCCGGGCCGTCGCCGATCGGCGTGATGCTCATCGCCTCGATGTAGAGCGTCCCATCCTTGCGGCGGTTCACCAGCTCGCCCCGGAACACCTTGCCTCCAAGGATGGTGTCCCACATCTCCTTGTAGAACGCGGGGCCCTGCCACCCCGACCGCAGGAGGCGCGGCTGGGCGCCTACCACGTCGCCCTCGGCGTATCCGGTCATCTGCTCGAAGGCCGGGTTCACAAAGACGATGGTCCCGTCCCGGCGCGTGATCATCAGGGCCTCGGGGAGCCTCGCAACAATATTCGGCAACAGCGAACCGAGGACGTCCAGGCCGAGCCTGCCTTCGCCCGCCCCGAGCGCCGCCGCCCACACTTCCGGTGGGGGCGTGCCCGCGGCCGGTGGCTGCTCAGCCGGGTTGGTCGTGTCCTCCACCGAACCTCCCCTCGCGATGCGGGCGTCGGTCTGCCCGCCACTCTGCCCTGGATCCTGCAGCAGCCTACGGGGCAAAGCAGCCAGCGTTCCATAGGGGAATGCCCAGAGGCGCAATAGAGCAATGCTTTCGTGTTTATTACACGCTTCGGGGTGACCTTATGCCGCGCCCCACCATCGACAGCGCGAACCGTTCAATCGACAATCACGCCATGACCGACATTCGCATCGCCGTTTCTGGCGCCGGCCGGATGGGCCGCCAGGTTGCCGCCGCCGTCCTTGCCGAACCCGGCATGACCCCCGTCGCCTACGTCGACGGCCTTGCCTCGCCCGGCGCCATCGATGGGCTCCCGCTGTTCAACGATGCCGGGGCCTGCTTCGACGACCTGAAGCCGGATGTCGTCATCGACTTCACGAACGCCGACTGGACGCCTCGCCTGGCCGAGGCCGCCCTCCAGCGCGGCGTCCGGCTCGTGATCGGCACCACCGGGCTGACCGCCGAGTTCATGGCATGGCTCGAGCGCGAGGCCGCCGACCGCCGCACGGGCGCCGTGGTCGCGGCAAACTTCGCCATCGGGGCCGTCCTCATGATGGCCTTCGCCCGCCAGGCCAGCCGCTTCTTCGACTTCGCAGAGATCATCGAACTCCACCACGACCAGAAGATCGATTCCCCCAGCGGCACCGCCAAGACAACCGCCGAGGGCATGCTCGCCGCGCGCGGCCGCCCGTTTACCCACCCCGAGTCGGAGATCGAGCCACTGCCCGGTGCCCGCGGCGCCGAGCTCGGTGGCATCGCCATCCACTCCGTGCGCCTCCAGGGGCTGGTCGCCCACCAGGAAGTCCTCTTCGGCGGGCTCGGCCAGACCCTCAGCATCCGCCACGACACCACCGGCCGCGATTCGTTCATGCCCGGCGTGCTCGCCGCCACGCGCGAGGTGACGAAGCTGGAGAAGCTGGTGGTGGGCCTGGACGAGCTGTTCGGGCTGCACTGAGCCGCAGTGGAGTGGTGTACCCTTGCGAGAGGACGTATCCCGGTGGCAGTCACAACAAAGACCTACGAACAGGTTGCTCTCGAAGAGCCCACCGCCGGGTGGGAGCTGGTCGATGGCGACCTGCGCCGGAAGCCCCCCATGACCATGGAACACTACGATCTCGCGTTCGAGCTGGCGTTCGCCATCCGGTCGCAGGTGAGCCATAGCGAGTACCACGTCCGCTGTGACCAGAGCCGGCTGCGGTCTGGCCCGAGCTACCTCATCCCGGATGTGTTCGTCGTCTCGGCGGCGCTGGTCGAGCAGTTCCGCGGGCGCAGCGACGTCCTGGAGGCCTACTCAGAGCCGTTGCCGTTCGTCGCGGAAGTCTGGTCGCCCTCCACCGGCGACTACGATGTAACCACGAAGCTGGCTGCGTATCAGGCCCGAGGCGACGCCGAGGTATGGTTGCTCAACCCCTACGAACCCCGGCTGACCGCCTGGGTCCGCCAGCCGGATGGCTCGTATGCCTCCTCGGTCTACCCCGGCGGACGGGTCGCGCTCTCGGCCATCCCGGGCGTGGTCATCGACCTGGACCGGCTCTTCGGGCGAGAGTAGCCCCTTACGCGCTCCGCACTTCCCGACCCGCCGTCCACTGGCGATAGAGCGCGCTGTAGTAACCGCCTCGCGCCAGGAGCTCCCGGTGGTGGCCGTCCTCCACAATGGTCCCCCTGTCCACCACCAGCACCCGGTCGGCGTGCTCGGCCGTGCTCAGCCGGTGGGCGATGACCACACTCGTGCGCCCCTTCAGCAGCCGCCGCAATGCCTCCTCCACCTGCTCCTCGGTCGCCGGGTCCAGGCTCGATGTCGCCTCGTCCAGGATCAGCACCGGCGGGTCTGCCAGGAACGCCCGCGCGATCGAGACGAGTTGCTTCTCCCCGGCCGAAAGCCGCGAACCGCGGAAGCTCACCAGCGTCTGGTAGCCGTTCGGCAGCGACATGATGAAGTCGTGGATGCCGAGCGTCTCGCAGGCTGCAACCACCTCCGCATCGCTGGCGCCCGGCCGCCCGAAGAGAATGTTCTCGCGGATGGTCCCCGTGAAGAGGAAACCTTCCTGCGGGACCAGCGTCACGTTCCGGCGCAGGTCCTTCGATGCCAGCGACCGCAGGTCGTACCCGTCGATCGCCACCGTCCCCTCCGTCGGGTCGTAGAAGCGCGTCATCAGCTTGGCCAGCGTCGACTTCCCGGCGCCGGTCGGCCCGACGAGCACCACGTGCTGCCCCGGTTCGATGCCGAGCGTGATGTGCGAGAGTACAGGCCTCCCCGGGTCGTACCCGAAGGTGACGTCGTCCAGCGTGATCCGCCCTTGCAGGTGCCCCTCGACCTTCGCGGGTTTGGCGGGCTCGGGTACGTCCGGCTTGATCCCCAGCACGCCGAAGATCTTGTTCAGTGCCGCGCCGGCGCTCTGCACCATGTCGTACACCTGCGAAAGGTTCTGGATCGGTTGGAAGATGAACTCCAGGTAGAACACGAACGCCGTCACCGTGCCGACCGTCACCGCGTCGCCGGCCACCTGGCGCCCCCCGAAGTAGAGGATGACACCGATGCCGAGGCCGCTCAGCCACTCCACCACGGGGAAGTACATCGCCGAAATGCGGACGGTGTTGACGTTCGCCTCGTAGTTGCGCTCGTTGATCGAGCCGAAGCGCTCCATGTTGTGCTGCTCGCGCGCGAACGCCTGCACAACCCGCAGCCCCGAGAAGCTCTCCTGCATGTGGATCAGCACGTCCGCGATCCGCTCCCGCACCGAGCCGTACGCCCGCCGCGAATATACCCGGAAGATCGCCGTCGCGATGATCAGCGGCGGCAGGATGATCGCCGTCGCCAGCGAGAGCTTCCAGCTCAGCACCAGCAGGATGACCGTCGCCCCCAGCAGCGTCAGGGTCGACTGCACCACCATCAGGAAGCCGTTGTTCAACACGTCGTTGATGGTCGCCACGTCCGAGGTCATCCGCGCGACGAGCCGGCCGGCGTTCTCGCGGCCGAAGAAGGCGAGCGACATCCGCTGGTAGTGGGTGAACAGCCGCACGCGCAGTTCGCGGAGGAAGTCCTGCCCGATGCGGTTCACCAGGTAGGTGCTCGCCGCCTGGAAAATGTAAATGATGAAGATGAGCCCGAGGAACAGCCCGCCGGCCACCACCAGGGCACCCTTGTCGCGGTCCGCGACCCCGCTATCGAGCGCGTACTGGATGACGAGCGGCTTGGCCAGGCTCGCCCCGGTGAACAGGCAGATCGAAAGCGTCGCCACCAGGATCGCCCGCCAGCGCGGCGCCAGCATGCCCACCGCGCCGCGGAGCCCGTTCGCCTGCACGTCCTCGCCCGGCAGTTCGGTCACGTTGTCGCTCATGAGGCCATCGCCTCCAGCTGCCCGAGCACCTCGCGGTAGCGCCGGCTGGTCCCGATGAGGTCGGCATGCGTCCCCGTCGCCGCTACCCGCCCGTCGTCCACCAGCACCACCTGGTCGGCCAGCGAAATGGTCGAAAGCCGGTGCGAGATGATGACCGTCGTCCGCCCGGCCATCACTTCCTTCAAGGCCGACCGGATCTCCTCTTCCATCCGTGCGTCCACGCTCGAGGTCGCGTCGTCGAGGATCAGGATGCGCGGCTCCATCAGGATCGCCCGCGCGATAGCGAGCCGCTGGCGCTGGCCGCCGCTGAGCGAGAACCCTTGCTCACCGACCACGGTGTCGTACCCGTCCGCGAGCCCCGTGATGAACTCGTGGGCGTGGGCCAGCCGCGCGGCCTTCTCGATTTGCTCGTCCGTCGCCTCGATCCGGCCGTAGGCGATGTTGTTGCGGACGGTGTCCGAGAACAGGAACGTATCCTCGAACACGATGCCGATGCTCCGGCGCAGCTCCTTCAGCCGCAGCTCGCGGATGTCCGCGCCATCGATGAGCACGCGGCCCGCGCCCGTGTCGTAGAAGCGCGGCAGCAGGCGGGCCAC
>CAUJEQ010000181.1 GCA_963169135.1 Chloroflexota bacterium | reverse complement strand
AGACGCCGTTCCCCGAGGGCGGTAGCTACCCGAACCGGATGTTCACGGACAACCCGTCGAACCACTCGAAGATCGTGGATCCCGAGCTGGCCGACCTGGCCGCGAAGCAGCAGAGGGAGCTCGACCCGGCGAAGCGCAAAGAACTCTTCTACGAGATCCAGCGCAAGAACGCCGAGAAGATGCACTACATCCCGAGCAACGCGGGCGCCGGCACCGGCTGGACCGGCTTCCAGGGCTGGGTAAAGAACATCGACGTCCAGACCGTCCCCGGTTCGTACGGCGGCGGCACGGAGACTCTTCCATTCCGGTGGCTCGATAAGGCGTAGAACCGCCGAATCCTGCATAATCGCACTCACCCGGGGGTGGATTCGCTACTGGTGGATCCACCCCCTTATTCCGTCGATTGGAGCCGGTCCTATGCAGCGTTACCTCCTCCGCCGCCTCCTTCTGATGGTCCCGACGCTTCTCGGCGTCTCCTTCGTGGTCTTCGTTATCGTCCGGGCTGTCCCCGGGGATATCGTGGACCTTATCTCCGGTGATTACGGCGCGTCCGACCCGGCAGTGAAGGAGGCGATCCGAAAAGAGTTCGGCCTCGAAGGAAACATTGTCAGCCAGTACGTCCGCTGGCTCGGCGACATCGTCCAGCTCGACATGGGCAAGTCGCTCATCAGCGGCCGCACCGTCACCAGTGAGCTCAGCAACCGGATGCCGGTCACGTTCCAGCTCGGCATCATGGCCATCTTCGTCTCGCTCGTGATCGCCATACCCATCGGCATCATCTCAGCAGTCAGGCAAGATACGTGGGCCGACTACGCAGGGCGGAGCTTTGCGATCGGCCTGCTCGCAGCTCCCGGTTTCTGGATCGCCATCCTCCTCATCAGCATGGCCGGGCGTTACTTCAAATGGGGAGTCCCTCCGGCCACCTACATCGAGTTCACGGACGACCCGGTCGGCAACATCAAGCTCATGCTCATGCCGGCGATCATCCTCGGTGGCGGCCTCTCTGGGAGCGTCATGCGCTTCACCCGCTCGACCATGCTCGAAACGCTCCGCCAGGACTACATCCGTACCGCCTGGTCGAAAGGCCTCAAGGAGCGCGTCATCATCGTGCGCCACGCGATGCGCAACGCGCTCATCCCCGTGGTCACCGTGGTGGGCCTCCAGCTGCCGGTTCTCGTTGGCGGCACGGTCATCATCGAGTCCGTCTACTCCATCCCGGGCATGGGGCGGTACTACATCTCCGCGATCGACTCGAAAGATTACCCGGTCATCCAGGGGATCAATATCATCGTGGCGATCGTCGTCGTCTTCGCGAACCTTGGGGTAGACATGCTCTACTCCGTCATCGATCCCCGGATCAGGTACTCGTAAATGGCAAGTGAAGCACGAGTCCTCGAAGCATATGCCCTTCGCCCCGAAGTTACGTTCCTGCAGCGCCTGCGCCGCGGCACCATCGACTTCATCAAGCACAAGCCCCTTGGTACCTTTGGCGCGGTAATCGTCCTGGTGCTCATCGCCATGGCCCTGGTGCCCCAGGCTTTCACCACCCTCGACCCGAACAAGAGCATCTTGTTGGACCGTTACCAGGGCCCGTCAGCCGAGCACTGGTTCGGCACCGACCAGCAGGGACGCGACCTCTACACGCGCATCATCTACGGCACCCGGAACTCGATCATGATCGGCTTCGGCGTCGTGGCCATCAGCTCGAGCATTGCCCTCATCCTGGGCGTGGTTTCCGGCTACTACGGTGGCTGGTTCGACACGCTCGTCCAGCGCCTGGTCGATGTCGGCATCGCCCTCCCGGGCCTCATCTTCATCATCCTGGTGGTGACGAGCCTCCAACAGATCCCCGTCAACATGCGGATCGTCCTGGCCGTCGGCTCCCTGATCGCGCTCAGTTCGTCCCGGGTTATCCGGGGCGCATCCATCTCGGCCAAACAAAACCAGTACGTGGAGGCGGCCCGCGTCATCGGCGCCAGCGACATGCGGATCATCTTCCGGCACGTCGCCCCGAACGTGTTCCCGATCCTCATCATCGGCGCATCGATCCAGGTGGGTAGCGCGGTGCTGGTGGAATCGTCGCTCGCCTTCCTCGGCTACGGCGTGCAGCCCCCAACGGCCTCCTGGGGCCGGATGCTGAACGAGGCCCGCGAACGGCTCGTGCAGTTCCCCCACCTGGCCATCTTCCCGGGCCTGGTCATCTTCTTCACGGTGTACTCGTTCAACATGCTTGGCGATGCACTGCGAGACGTGCTCGACCCGCGCCTTCGCGGCTCCCGCTAAGCACGACCCGGACCGGTCACGAACTCCGAAGCGCCCTCGAAAGAGGGCGCTTCGCGTCGTCGGCCACGCTCAGGCCACTTCCTCGGCCAGCACCTGCGGCGGCGGGGCATGCCTCACCCGCATCACCGGCGAGGCTGCCAGGACGGCTACCGATACGAACATCAGACCGCACGCCGCGAACATGCCCGCCCGCAGGCCCACCGTCGCCCCGAGCGCGGCCGCCAGCGCAGTCCCGGCCAAAGCGGAACCGAACTCCAGCAGGCGGAAGTTCGCGAACATCCGGCCCTGCAACCGCTCGGGCGTGATCGCCTGGCGGAGGCTCACGTCGTGGATGTTGAACATCGTCCAGAACGGGTCGGTCACCAGCTGGTTCGCGACCAGGAAGCTCACTCCGAGCCATCCGGCGTCGGTGCAGAGCGGCATGAACAACGCTCCACCAGCGCGGAAGAGTGCCGAGACGACAATCGTCGGTCCCACACCGCCGAACAGCAGGATTCCCCGGTTGGCCACCCAGGCCCCCGCCACCGAAGTCACCCCGCCGATCGCGAAGATCATGCCGAGCACTCCCGGCTCGAACCCCACCTCCCCGCTCAGGTAGAGCAGGAACAGCACGCTGATGACCTGGGAAGCCAGTGCCTGGACCGCGGTTGCAAGCGCAATCGGCCGCAGCAGCCCGTCGCGGAACACCACCCGGAAACCGTCCGCCGCCTCGGTGGCGAACCCCGTTTGTTCCTCCGGCGAAGGGCGCGCGTGTTCGGGCGTGCGGATGCGCCACACGAAGAACGCTGAGCACACGAACGACGCCGCATCGACTGCCACCGCGCCCGGCGCACGCAGGAGCTGCACCAACCAGCCGCTGATGGAGAAGCTCACCACCTCGACTGCCGAGGCTGTGCCCTGCATCTTCGCGTTGCCCTCGATCAGGTCTTCGCGCTCCACCAGGGCCGGCAGGTACGACTGGTAGGCCGAATCGAAGAAGACCGCCAGCGTGCTCACCACCAGCCCCACGGCGTACAGCTGCACCATCGTCAGGCTGTCGAAGCCCGCGGCAATCGGGATGCTGAACAGGGCGGCCGCCCGCCCCAGATCGGCCGCGATCATGATCGGCCGCCGGCGCAGACGGTCGACCCACACGCCCGCTGCGATACTCACCAGGAAGCCCGGGATGAGCTGGCTGGCCGCGAGGATCGCCACTTCCGCCGCCGAGGCGTCGAGCCAGAGGATAGCCGTGAATTGCAGCGCCAGCCCGCCGATCAGCGACCCGAAGACGGAAATGGAGTTGCCCGCCCACAGGCGGACGAAGTCAGGGTGGGCCCAGAGGCCAGTGAGAAGACGCGAACGCACGCGATGAGACTCCTGCTGATGGGCGAACCCGGCAAGCGCGTGGCCCGCATTCGCCGGGGTGTTCCGCTCGCGGCTGGACAGGGGGCGGGCACGCAGGGAGAAGACCAGGCCCGTCGCCCGGGTTGCTGCTCAGGGCGAGTTCCCTTGCGGCCCCTATGCCGCCGCGGGGATGAGGCTGGTGCGTTTGCGGACCTTCATCACGGCTTTACCTCGCCGAGAATAATAGGGGATTCAGAACTTAAACCGAATCCGGTATGGCACCAAAACTGCGCCAGATTCAGCGGACCGGCGAACAGGCCCACAAAGAGGCTCTTACCTATTTCCATTTAGACACCTTCCACGACAGAATGCGCACTGCCGCGGCGGCGGAATGGGGAGTCGCCGCACGATCTTTGAGCCTCGCTGGCCAGGGAGCGCAGCTTTTGCACGTCAGGCATCTCATCACAGCCGGCCTGCTGTGGGTCGTATTGACCGCGGTGGGCGAACTCCTCGTTGTCGCTGATCTGTACCCGACCGTGGGTTCCCACGAGGCGCAGGACTTCGACGACATCTTCCGGTTCCTCCTCTTGCTGGGGGTGCCGGTCATGACGTTCGTGTTCGCGGTACTCATTTACGCGGGCCTGCAGTTCCGCATCCGCACCGCCGTACCCACCGAGGACGGCCCGGCGATGCGCGGCCAGGGCTGGTTCCCGCGCGCGTGGCTCGCGGTCACGGGTGGCCTGGCCATCTTCGTCATGATCTACCCGGGCCTCACCGGCCTGGCCGAGCTCCAGCAGGGCGACAAGGGGGCAAGCGGCTGGGGCGACCAGGAAGCCGAAGTCACGATCAAGGCCACCGCCTTCAAGTGGCAGTGGCTCTTCGAGTACCCCGATGGCACCCAGGTCAGCGTGGCTGCCGGCAAGGAACTGGTCCTCCCGAACGAGACTTCCATCAAGTTCGAGGTCAACGCAGCCGATGTTGTGCACTCCCTCTGGATCCCGGCCTTCCGCATGAAGATTGACGCGATGCCCGGGCGCACCACGTACATGACGGTCAAGCCGAACAAGCTCGGCGAATTCGCCAGCGACCAGGCCTATCGCGTCCAGTGCACGGAACTCTGCGGCCTCGACCACGCGACCATGATGTTCCCGGTGCGGGTCGTCGAGCCGCAGGAGTTCGAAAGCTGGCTCGCCAGTCTGAACGAGGGGGGGAACTGACCCAATGCACGCTCTGAAATCCGTGGCCGGCGCGGCCGGCCTTGGCATGATCGGCTTCTACCTGGGGCTCGGCTTCGTCGCCGTACTCCGCGCCATGCTTGGCTATCCCGATGCCTGGGGTGGCGAGATCAACATCGTCGGCGGCTATGTCTTCGGGCTGGTCGGCTGGCTGATGGGCATCGGCATGTGGGGCATCTGGATCCGCGAGTGGTTCGGCCTGAAGACGTACCAGCGCCGGGCCCCGGGCTGGCAGCGCTACTTCACCTTCAACACGGACCACAAGGTCATCGGCATCCAGTACCTGGTCACCTTCATCGTGGTTTTCTTGCTGGCGGGCCTGCTCGCACTTGGCATGCGGCTCGAGCTCGCATCGAGCGGCATGCAGTTCATCTCCCACAGCCAGTACAACGGCGCCATGGGTCTCCACGGCATCCTGATGATTGCCGTAGCGGTGGCGGCCGTCATCGGCGGCGCCGGCAACTACGCCGTGCCACTGATGATCGGCGCCGACGACATGGCCTTCCCGCGCCTCAACGCGCTCACCTTCTGGCTCATCCCGCCCGTCGCCGTGGCTCTCCTGGCCACCCCCTTCCTTGGCGGTATCGAAACCGGCTGGACCGCCTACCCACCCCTTTCGACCACCACCAACAGTTCCCAGATCCTGTTCGACCTGGCCATCATCACCTTTGGACTCACGTCCATCCTTGGTGGCCTGAACTTCATCATCACCATCATCTTCATGCGCGCTCCCGGCATGACCTGGGGCCGCCTCCCGATCTTCGTCTGGTCGATGTTCGTGACCTCGTGGCTCGCCATCTTCTTCACCCAGGGCTTCGCTGTCGCGCTCCTCATGATCCTGCTCGACCGCGTCGCCGGGATGGCGTTCTTCAGTGCCGAGGCGGGCGGCGACCCGCTCCTTTACCAGCACGTCTTCTGGTTCTATTCGCACCCGGCCGTGTACATCATGGTGCTCCCCGGTTTCGGCCTCGCGCTCGAAGTCATCAGCCACTTCTCGCGGAAACCGCTCTTCGCCTACCGGTATGCTGTCGGCGCGTTTCTCGGGATTCTCGGTCTCAGCGGTGTCGTCTGGGCGCACCACATGTTCACGTCCGGCATGCCCAACTACCTCCACGGCCCGTTCCTCGTAGCCACCGAACTCATCTCGATCCCGACCGGCCTCATCTTCCTTTCGGCCCTCGGGACTATCTGGATGGGCAAGCTCTGGCTGCAGACGCCGATGCTCTTCGCCATGGCCGTCATCTTCAACTTCGCCTGCGGCGGCGTCACCGGCATCTTCCTGGCCGATGTGCCGACCGACATCCACCTGCACGATACGTACTTCGTGGTCGCCCACTTCCACTACACCATCGTCGGCGGCGAGATCTTTGCCCTCTTCGCGGGCATCTACTACTGGTTCCCGAAGATGACCGGGCGGATGTACAACGAAACCCTGGCGAAGCTCCATTTCTGGTGGATGTTCATCGGCTTCAACCTCACCTTCTTCACCATGCACCTCCCGGGCGTGAAGGGCATGAACCGGCGCGTCGCCGACTTCCCCGAGTCGCTCGACAACCTGAACATGCTGGTCAGCATCTCCGGGTGGTTGTTGGGCCTCTCGTTCCTCGTCTTCATGTACAACATGATTAACGCCTGGATCCGCGGGCCGGTGGCCGAAGCGAACCCCTGGCGCGCGCGCACGCTGGAGTGGCAGACCACCTCGCCACCTCCGCACGAGAACTTCCCCGAACAACCGGTCATCAAGGGCCATCCCTACGACTACGGCGTGCCCGGCTCGGTCCACGGCGTGTTCCCGAACAGCGGCCTCGCAGGCGCCCCCTCCGGCAGCGCCGGCGGCGGCGGGCAGTAAGGAGACCTATCGATGCAAAAGGCAATGCAAACCGGCATGGTCGTCGCTGTCATCCTGGCGGTCCTGACCATTGTCGAGTACGTCTTCGCGGTCAACTTCGATGACGACACGATCCGCTTCATCGGCCTGAGCTTCGCCGCCGTCGGCAAAGCGGCCCTCATCGTCTACTACTTCATGCATGTCTACCGCCTCTGGCGGGTTGAGGAGGCCCACTAATGGCGGTCATCGCCCCGGCCGAGGCCCACCGCCCGGTCCACGACCACCTCAAGCTCAACCGGGCCGGACTCTGGCTCTTCTTCTTCTCCGAGTCCGTCCTCTTCGGCCTGCTCCTCACCGCCCGGTTCTACCTCGAGGGCATCCAGCGCGAAGAGCTCGACCAGCTTCTCGGCCTGGGCATCACCATCGTCCTGCTGCTCAGCTCGGTGACCGCGTTCACGGCGGAAACCGCCATCGAGCACGACAACCGGAAGCTGGCCAACTGGGGCCTCATCGCCACCATCGCGCTCGGCGTCCTCTTCGCCGCCGGCGTTGGCTACGAATGGAGCATCGCCCACTTCCACCGCGACGAGGCGTTCGGCACGCTCTTCTTCACCATGACCGGCATCCACGCCAGCCACGTGATCAGCGGGATCGGCATCCTTGTCCTCGTCTGGGTCCAGTTGCTCCGCGGCCGCTACACCAGCAGGGACCACTGGCCCATCGCCGGCGCCGTGATGTACTGGCACTTCGTCGACGTTGTCTGGGTGTTCTTTTACCCGGCGCTCTACCTCGTCAACTGAGCCGGTACACTG
This sequence comes from Chloroflexota bacterium, assembly GCA_963169135.1. GTDB lineage: Bacteria > Chloroflexota > Dehalococcoidia > Tepidiformales > Tepidiformaceae > Amarobacter. The sequence continues at coordinate 2,827 of CAUJEQ010000181.1, read as the reverse complement.
GGAGGCATGAAGCTTTCCCCGGCAGCAAAACACTGGATCCTGTGGGCAGCCGGCGGCATCGCCGTCGGCTGGCTCGTGAGCGTTTTCTGGTGGTGGCTCCTCGAACCGGCCGGCAAGGATGACCTCTCCGAGCTCGTGATCCCCCTCGGGACCGCGGCACTCATCGCCGACGGCAAGCCGGCGCCGGGGATCCCCGCCAACCTCGACCTCGGGCGCACCGGCGAACTCACCATCACGAATAACGACGAAGCCGAGCATTACATCGGCGGCGTGCTCATCCGCCCCGGAACCACCATCACCATCGAGCCCGTGCAGAAGGATGGCGAGGTCGCCTGTAGCTTTCACTCCGCGGGGGCGATCGCATTCACACTCTCGGAGCGCCCGTCGATTTTCGTGACCATCATCCCGGCGATCATGCTCGGGCTCCCGTTCGGGCTCGCCTTCGGCCTGGCCGTGTTCGTCGGCCAGCGCATCGCCATGCACGACGAGAGCGAACCGCACCTCCAGGGGCCCGCCTCAGACGGGTGAGACTTCGCCCAGGAACGAGACCACCGCCACCGTGTAATCCGGCTTCTGGAACACGCTCAGGTGGTCTCCCGGTACGACCACATGGCGGGCGCCCGGAATCGCCGCCGCCAGCCGGTCTGCCGGCCCCGCCAGCGCGTCCTCCGCGCCGATGAGCACCAGCACCGGCAGCTGGACTTCACCGAGCTTCGAGGCGTCGAGCGGCGCCCGGGCCGAACGCTGCATCGCCGCGAGCGCGCCCAGGTCATTCCCGCTCTGTTCCGCGAACTGCCGGAATCCGCGCGCGGTTGCATCCTGCACTTCGCTCGCGTCTTTCGCTTCCATGCCCTCGGCCAGTCCAGTCCGCCGTGGCCCGCCGCTGAGCATGCCATCCCCGATCCCGGCGAGGATGACCGTCTTGAAGCGCTCCGGGTGGCGGACCAGCAGCGAAGCCGAAATGCCTCCGCCCATGCTGTACCCCATCAGGTCGGCCTGCTGGATGCCGAGATGGTCCATCAGGGCGAGGACATCGTCCGCCATCTTCGTCCCGCCATACGCCTCCGGGTCGTGGGGCTTGGCGCTGCGCCCGTGGCCCCGGCAGTCGAGCGCCACGACGCGTCTCCCGGATTTTGTCAGCGCATCCGCGATCCCGGTTGCCCGCCAGTTCCCGTGCAGGCTGCTCGCGAAACCGTGCACCAGCACGATCGGGGCCCCCTGGCCTTCGTCGATGTAGTTGATGGTCACGCCATCCGAAGTGAATTCCGGCATTCGGTTTGCCCCCGCCTGAGTTTGAGTGGGGCGATTATGCCCCCGGCCCGCCCTGCACTACCACCACAGGATGTCGTCGAGCGGGTCTTCGTGTGCCTCGATGCCGGCATCGTCCACGTCGTCCGACTGCCAGAGGTCCGTGCCCAGGTACTTCCAGCCCCCGTCGGCGAAGATTGCGACGATGTTGCCCCGCTCGATCCGGCTCGCCGCGCGGAGGGCCGCATGGAGCACCGCCCCGCTGCTGATGCCCCCGAAGATCCCCTCCTCCAGCATCGCCCGGCGCGCATGGGAAAACGCATGCCGGTTCCCGACGATGATCTTCCCATCGAGCACCGCCTCGTCGAGCACTGGCGGGATGAACCCATCGTCCAACGACTTCAGCCCCTGCACGTGCACGCCCAGCCGCGGCTCCACGCCGAACACATGGCACGAGGAGTTCGCTTCCTTCAGGCGGCGGCCTACACCGCTGATCGTCCCGCCCGTCCCCATTCCGGCGACCAGGACGTCGACCGGTCCGGCGCCATCCAGGTCCGCAAGGATCTCGGCGCCCGTGGTCTCGTAGTGGGCGCGCGCGTTCGATGGGCTGTCGAACTGCCCGAGGTAGTACGCCCCTTCCTCCCGCGCGACTACCAGCGCCACTTCCCGCGCGGTCTTGATCCCTGCCTGCCGCGGGACCCGGTGCACCCGTGCGCCGTACACCTGCAGCAATTGTTCGATCTCCGGGTACACGCTGTCCGGTACGCAGACATCCACCGGGTGCCCGAGCATTCGCCCGAACAGCGCGAGCGCGACCCCGGTGTTCCCCGTCGATGCCTCGACGATGCGCTGCCCGGGTTCCAGCGCTCCGGACTTCCGCGCCTCCTGCAGGATCCGCAGCACGATCCGGTCCTTGATGCTGCCGGTGGGATTCTGGCCCTCGAGCTTCGCGAAGATGCGCACACCGGGCTTCGGAGAGAGCGACCGCAACTCCACCAGCGGCGTATTGCCCACCAACTCCATCACCGATGTGAAGACGTTCACGGCGTCGTGGCCCGCTGCATGCCGGGCAGGGGATCCAGCGCCCGCGGGGGCCACATCTCTCCCAGCAGGCCCTCGAGCGCCGGCCGGACGCCCCATTCGGCTGCGAGTGCCCGGTAGCGGTCGTAGGCGCGCGCGGCCGCCTGCAGCTGCGCATCGCCCGGGGTCCGGCGCTCGGCCCGCAGCATCAGGTTGCGCGCCGTCGCCTCAGGCGAGACGAACTCCACGACATCGACGTGGTAGCCCAGTGCTTCGAGCGCCGAGGCGCGGAGGCTATCGGTCACGATATCCGCCAGGCGGTGGCGCTGGAGGCCGCTTGCCAGCACCGCTGCCCAGGTTTCCGCCGCGGGCAGCTCCCCAGCCTTCGCGTTCGCTTCGATCTGGTCGGCCAGCTCCTGGTGGCAGCACGGCACCAGCACGATGGCCTCGGCGCCCAGCCGCGCCCCGGCTGCCAGCGCCTCGTCGGTCGCGGTGTCACAGGCGTGCAGGCTCACCAGCAGGTCAACCGGCTCCCGCCAGGCTTCCGTGAACTCGTGAA
>CAUJEQ010000180.1 GCA_963169135.1 Chloroflexota bacterium | reverse complement strand
CTCTTCAAGGACTTCATCGAGGCTGCTCTGCCCCACGTCGAATCGCACGGGAGCACCTTCGAGATCGGCATCGCCATCAGTTCCTCGGTAGTGGCCGTGGCGGGCATTGGCGCCGCCTGGGCTGTCTACATGAAGCGGTGGGTCACCTCGGAGTCCATCCGCGCCACCTTCGCGCCGTTCGCGATCATCTTCGAGAACAAGTACTACCTCGACCGTATCTACGAAGACCTCTTCGTCCGGACGATTTTCCAGCGGGGCTGGAATGCCCTCCTCCAGGCCAACGACCGTTACGTGGTGGATGGCATCGTCAACGGCTCCGGCCGTGTCGCCCGGGAGGCAAGCAGCCGCCTGAAGGTCATCCAGACCGGCCAGGTCCAGAGCTACGGGCTCGGCGTTGTCGCCGGAGTCATCATCATCGTCGTCGCCGTCATCACGGCGAACCCGCTTTAGGAGGCGGCCGTGGAACTCTCTCTCCTCGTCTTCCTCCCCGCCGCCGCGGCCGGCGTCATCCTCCTCCTCCCCCGGAGCCTGGAGCAGCACTCCCGCTGGGTGGCCCTGGGTGTCTCTGTCGCGATGCTGGCGCTCTCGATCCAGATGTTCTTCGGGTTCGACCTGAACAAGGACGGCTACCAGTACGTCGTCGACAAGAAGTGGGTCGCCATCGGCCAGTTCGAACTGCGCTACCTCCTCGGCGTCGATGGCCTGAGCATGCCGCTCCTGCTGCTGACGACCTGCCTGACGGTGGCGTCAGTCCTGGTGTCGTTCAGCATCACCCTGCGGCCGCGCGCCTACTTTGCCTGCCTGCTCATCCTTGCCAGCTCCGTCGTCGGCGTTTTCACCGCGCTCGATTTCATGCTCTTCTTCCTGTTCTGGGAACTCGAGCTGTTCCCGATGTACCTGCTCATCTCCGTCTGGGGATCGGGCCGCAAAGAGTACTCGGCCATGAAGTTCGTGCTGTACACGATCGCCGGTTCGGCCTTCATGCTGATCGGCATCCTCGTGCTCGCCTTCGCCGGCGACACGTTCGATATCCGCCTCCTGAGCACCGAGGGCCGCATCGCCGACCCACTCATGCCGCTCGGTTGGGTGTTCTTCTTCCTCTTCGTGGGATTTGCGGTGAAGCTGCCGATCGTCCCGCTCCACACGTGGCTGCCCGATGCGCACGGCGATGCGCCGACTGCGGTTTCCGTCATGCTCGCTGGCGTGCTGCTGAAGATGGGCGGCTACGGCCTCATTCGCATGTGCGTCACGATGATGCCCGACGTCGCCCAGGACTGGGATATCTGGTTCGCCGGCATCGGCGCTATCAGCGTGCTCTACGGCGCATTCATCACCCTCCGCCAGACCGACGTAAAACGGCTCATCGCCTACTCGTCCGTCAGCCACATGGGCCTCGTGCTCCTGGGCATCGGCGCGCTTGGCAACGTTGGCCTCGTCGGCGCCACCTACCAAATGCTCGCCCATGGCCTCATCACCGGCCTCATGTTCGTGATGGTCGGCCTCATGTACGAACGGACCCACACGCGTGAGATTGCGCGGCTCGGAGGCCTTGCTCGCCAGATGCCGCTGATTGCCACCGGCATGGTGTTCGCCGGGTTCGCCAGCCTGGGTCTCCCCGCGCTCGCCGGGTTCGTCGCCGAAATCACCGTGTTCCTGGGCACCTTCCAGAAATACGAGTGGGCCGTGCTCATGTCCATCTTCGGCGTTGTCCTTTCGGCCGGGTACGTCCTCTGGATGCTTCAACGCGTGGTCTTCGGGCCGGTCAAGCACGAGTGGGACGGTGTCACCGACCAGCGGCACTGGTGGGAGCACACCGTGGTCATCGGGCTGGTTGCGCTGGTCGTGCTCCTGGGCGTCTATCCCGAACTCATGACCGAGATGATCGAACCCGCCATCGACTCCATCGTGCTGAGGATTGAAGCGTGAACAGTCTGGATGTCGTTGGTCCTCAGCTAGCCGTTCTCGTCGCCGCCGGACTGGTGCTGCTCGTCGATTCGCTTGTCCCGCAGCAACGCCGTCTGCTTCCCGTGGTGGCGCTGCTCGGCCTCATCGTGTCCGCGCTTTGGACCACTTCATGGGTCGGCCGGGGCGATTACCAGTTCGTCTTCGACGGCACGTTGGCACTCGATAAGTACTCCGTCTTCTTCTACTACGTGTTCGCCGGCATCACGGCCACTGTCGTCCTCGCGTCTATCGACTGGGTGAACCGCGAAGGACGCGGGCAGGGTGAGTACTACGCGCTGGTGCTGACGGTCTGTGCCGGCTTGATGTTCCTCGCGGCCTCTCGCGACCTCATTACCATCTTTCTCGCGCTCGAGCTCTCGTCCATTCCGCAGTACATCCTCGCTGGCTGGGGCAAGGACTCGAAGTCCAGCGAGGCGGGCCTCAAGTACCTCCTCCTCGGCGCCATCGCGTCGTCGCTGCTGCTCTACGGCATGGCCCTCATTTATGGCATCACCGGCACCACCCTGCTGCCGGAGATCGCCGCGGCCATCAAGGCCGACGGCGAGACGTACCGGGGCCTGCTCGTGGTTGCGACCATCCTCCTCATCGCCGGGTTCGGCTTCAAGATGGCGGTCGTCCCTTTCCAGATGTGGGTCCCCGATGTCTACCAGGGTGCGCCGACGCCGGTCGCGGCCTTCCTCTCGGTCGGCTCGAAGGCAGCCGCGTTCGCGGTCGTCATCCGCATCTTCTTCGAAGGGCTCGACGCGGACTTCCTCAGCGACGATTGGTCGATGATCTTCGCCGTCCTCGCCGCGGCGTCGATGACGCTCGGCAACTTCATGGCCATCGTCCAGACCGATATCAAGCGGATGCTCGGGTACTCCTCGGTCGCCCAGGCCGGGAACTTCATGATCGGGCTGGCCGCGATTAGCGTGGCCGGCGAAGAGTTCACCCTCGGCGCCAGCGCAATCCTGCTCTTCGTGGCCGCCTACGCATTCACCAACCTTGGCGCCTTCGTCGGCGTGATCGCCATATCCCAGCGTATCGGCAGCGACCAGATCAAGGACTACGCGGGGATGTGGAAGCGCTCTCCGGTGCTTGCCCTGGCGGTGGCCTTCTGCCTTATCTCGCTCACCGGGATTCCGCCCACTGTCGGGTTCTGGGCGAAGCTCTATATCTTCAACGCCGGCATCCGGGCCGACCTTGTCTGGCTGGTCGTGATCGGCGTGCTCAACAGCGTTGTGGCTGGATACTATTACCTCTCGGTCGCTCGGCAGATGTTCATGGGCGACGCTGAAGAAGACCAGAAGTTCCGCGCCTCCCCGTCCATCACGATGGCCCTCGGCGCTGCGACGATTGGCGTGATCGTGTTCGGTATCATCCCCATGCCGTTGATGTCGGCCGCTCAGGACGCGGCCGAGATCTTCGCACGCTAACGTGTACGACGACCTGCCCTACGACATCGCGATCGAAGTCGCCATCGAAGCTCCCGCGCTCGACGTCGAGGCGCTCCACCACCTCGCGGTCCGGGTGATGGCCGGCGAAAACGTGGAGGCGGGCACCGCGCTCGCTGTCCTGCTAACCGGCGACGAAGAGATTCGCCAGCTGAACCACCAGTTCCTTGGCATCGACGAGCCGACCGACGTCCTTTCGTTCCCGGATGAGTCGGACGATTTCGTCCAGGCGCTCTCGGAGGAGAAGCTCCTCGGGGACATCGCCATTTCCCTGGCGACCGCCCAACGCCAGGCGGACACGGTGGGCCACTCGCTCGACGCCGAGCTCGCCCACCTCCTCACCCACGGCATCCTCCACCTCTGCGGATACGACCACGTCAACAGCGACGACGAGGAGGCCGCGATGCGTGCCCGGGAGGAGCACTACCTCGGCGACCTCCACCTGGTTCACGAGCACTAGCCGGGCAGCCCGGCGTGCGGGTCGAGCCACTGGTGTCCGGGCTCCGGCGCCGCGCGTAGCGAAGCCCGGACCGACCCGGCCCGAGCTTCGCCAACGGCAACGGGGCGGCCCCTCAGAGGCTAGAACTCGATGTCGTTGAGGAGCGTGTTCTCCAGACCGAGTGCCCGCATGAGGAACTCCAGTTCCGCGTCCCGCCAGGGCAGCGGGGCTGGCTCGTCGATGAGCTTTGCCGCCTTGAGCTCCTCTTCGACTTTCGGGTCGGACTCGAACGGCTTGCCCACCTCCATGTCGAAGAACATGTCGCCAAGGGCGGGCTTCGGCGTCTGGCCACCGGCTTCCCACGATTCCGCCGGGTAGCCGAGCGCCTGCGTGCAGATGGGGACCGCGGTCTCGGGAAGGTTGAACATCCTGGCGACCTTTTCGAGGCGGGGGCTCGACATCAGGCACGAGCCCAGGCCCTCCTCGTAAGCGACCAGGGTTGCCTGGGCGATCGCCTGCCCAACGTCCATAAACGCGAGTGGGGCGACCCCCATCTGCTGCCCGGCCATCAGGAACATCGGGCGAAGCTTTTCGTTCACTTCAGCGTAGGTGTCCTCGGTGCGAAGTCCGATTCGCCTTGCATCGGCGAGCCGCAGAACGCTGTCCGGCCACGCGTCGCCGTGGTACACGGAGCTTTCGCTGTACCAGAAGATGAAGACCGGCGCGGTGTGCATCTGCTGGTAGCCAATACGCGGGGCGATGGCCTTGATGATTTTCGGGTCGGCCTTCTCCCGCCAGATCACGATCGCCCGCACATTCATCACGTTTCCGGCGCACGATGCCCTGCGTGCCGCTTCGAGCATCTTCTGGACTTTCTCCCGCTCGACCGGGCGGTAGGGGAGAAAGATCCGGATGGTCCGGCGCCTGCCGATGACTTGTTTGAGTTCCATGTGGTTCGGGCTCCTGCGCTTTCTTCTTGGGTCACCAGTGCGAGGGCCATACGATTGCTCGCCGGCCGTCGAACCAGGGCCTCCCGCAGCCGCACTCACGCATGCGTGCGGGATGGCTGGTCCACAGTCTGAAGGCTGTGATGACCCGCGGCTATGATTCCGGGCATCTTTCCGCGGGCCCCAGTGTGCGATTGTTGCGCGAGCAACGCC
>CAUJEQ010000179.1 GCA_963169135.1 Chloroflexota bacterium | reverse complement strand
TCAGCGAAGCGCCGAGCCATGGCCAATCCATCTTCCGTTACGACCAGGGTGGCCGTTCCGCGACCGCCTACGACGCCGTTGCCTCCGAACTTCTTGAACGCGCAGGAGTGGCCGTATGACACAGCCAAAACGTGGACTGGGCCGGGGCCTCGATGCCCTCTTTGGTGGAGCCGCGACCGCCCCATCCTCCGAGCCGGAAGAGCACGCCGAACCCGCCATCGAGACACCCCCGGAGCCCCGCGAGGAACGCCCTCCCGGACCCCCGGCGTCCCCTGTGGCTACCACGTTGCCACAGGCTCTCGCCACCCGCCGCGGCGGCCCCGATCAGCTCGACCTCGACCTCATCGCGCCAAACCCCGAACAGCCCCGCACCGACTTCGAACCGGAGAAACTGCGCGAACTCTCCGATTCCATCCGCGAACATGGCATCATCCAGCCCCTCGTCGTCAGCCGCGACGAGGACGGAGGCTACCGCCTCATCGCCGGTGAGCGCCGGCTCCAGGCAGCACGCCTCGCCGGACTCGAAACGGTCCCCGTGGTCATCCGCGAAGCGGCCGACCACGAACTCCTCGAACTCGCCCTCATCGAGAACATCCAGCGCGCCGACCTCAACCCCGTCGAAGAAGCCATGGCCTATCGCCGCCTCGTGGAGGAGTACGGCCTCACCCAGGAAGAAGTCGCCCGCCGCGTCGGCAAGAATCGCGCAACAGTCGCGAACGCCCTGCGCCTCCTCCAGCTCGAATCCGAGATCCGCCGCAGCCTCGTCGCCGGCGAGATCACCGAGGGCCACGCGCGTGCCCTCCTCGGCCTCCCCGAAGGCCGCGGCCGGGTCAGCGCCTGGCGCGATGTCGTGAAGCGCAAGCTCTCCGTCCGCGACACCGAGAGCTTCGTCCGCCGCCAGCTGGCCGGCGTCCCGGCCACCAGCGCTTCGCCCGGCGCCCAGACCGCCCGGCGCGATTCCGCCCTCTCCGACATCGAGGCCCGCCTCCGACGCGCCCTCAGTACCCGCGTGAGGGTCGAACCCCAGAAGAAGGGCGCGAAGATCGTCATCGAGTGCTACAGCTCCGAGGAGTTCGAAAACGTCGTTAGCACCCTCCTCGGTGAGTACCAGTGAGCGCTGAAGCCCGCGTCAAGGAACTCGGCATCCAGCTCCCGTCCCCCGGCGCTCCAGCCGGCCTCTACGTCCCCTGTGTGCGCAGCGGCAACCAACTCTTCGTCTCCGGCCAGGTCCCGCGAAACGCCGAAGGCACGAGCGTGGCCATGCAGGGCAAGCTCGGGGCAAACGTCTCCATCGAACAGGGTGCCGACCTCGCCCGCACCTGCGCCATCCAGGCCCTCGCTGTCGTCCGCGCCGAACTTGGCTCGCTCGACCGCATCACGCGCGTCCTGCGCGTCGGGGGCTATGTGGCCAGCGCCGAAGGCTTCACCGCCCACCCACAGGTGCTCAACGGCGCCTCGCAGTTACTGGTCGATGTGCTGGGTGAGGCCGGCCGTCACGCGCGCATCGCCGTCGGCGTGGCCGAGCTGCCCTCTGGCGTACCTGTCGAAGTCGAATTCCTCTTCGAAGTGTCCTGACCTATTTCGACGGGTACAGCCCGTAGCTCCCCGCATACACGATCGGCTCGCCCGCGCTCCCCATGACCTCCGTCTGCGCGACACGCTTGGTCCCCGCTTCCGGATTGCCACCCTGCGTGGCCATCGCACCGGCCAGCGTACCGCCGGCAACCAGCACCGCCGCCAGGACCGCCCCGATCCGTACCTTCGTTGTCTTCACCGTTGTTCTCCCAAATTCCCTCTGCCGCCATCGTGTCAGGAAGTGGCATCGGCTCCTGTAATGCGCTTCACACAACGCCCGGACATCCGACCAAAGGAGGAGGTGAGGTCCGTTGCGCGCCGCCCTGACGGTTAGACAGCCGCCGGTCCCGACTCTTACACAACCCGCACCCGCCTCCGACTACTGGCAACTGCCGCCCGCGTGGTACATTCGGCTTGCGCCCATGGCGGGGCGGTTCGACCTCAGGACCGGGGAGTAGCCTTCCGTGTACAACGACCTTGCGATCTTCACCGGCCGGGCCCACCCGGAGCTCGCCCAGGCCATCGCCGTGCGCCTCGGCCGCCAGCTCGGGAAGATCGATGTTTTCGAATTCTCGAACGAAAACATCTTCGTCCAGTTCCAGGAAAACATCCGCATGCGCGATGTCTTCCTGGTCCAACCCTTCGTCAGCCCGGTCAACACCTCGATCATGGAACTGCTCATCATGATCGATGCCGCCCGCCGCGCCTCTGCAGGCCGCATCACCGCCGTCATCCCCTACTACGCCTACGGCCGCAGCGATAAGAAGGACCAGCCCCGCGTCCCCATCACCGCGCGCCTCATCGCCAACATGCTCGAAACCGCCGGCGCCGACCGCGTCCTGACCATGAACCTCCACGCCGGCCAGATCCAGGGCTTCTTCAACATCCCGCTCGACGAGCTGAACGCCCTCTTCACGATGACGGCCCACTTCAAGCAGGAACGCCTCGACAACTACGTCGTCGTCGCGCCCGATGTGGGCGACGAGAAGCGCGCGCGGGATGTCGCCGCCAGGCTCGACATGCCCCTCGCGATCATCGAAAAGCGCCGCCTCGGCAACACCGGCCGTACCGAAGCAATGAACGTCATCGGCGAAGTCGAGGGCCGCAATGTCCTCGTCATCGATGACGAGATCGACACTGCCGGCACCATCACCGAGGCAGTCCGCATCCTCCGCGACCGCGGGGCGCGCGACGCGATCATCGCCTGTTACCACGGGCTCTTCACCGGCCCCGCTATCGAGCGCCTCGGCGCAGCCGGCGTCCGCGAGATCGTCGTCACCGACTCCATCCCGATTCCCGAGGCCAAGCGCCTGCCCAACATGACCATTCTCCCCGTCGCTCCGCTGCTCGGCGATGCCATCGGCCGCATCCACTCCGGTCAGAGTGTCGGCGCGCTCTTCCAGTAACCACCTCGTGGCCCAGCCGCTCCCCTCGCACCAGGGCAAACCCCGATCTGCCGCAATGCTTCTGCAAGGCCAATTTACGCGGGTTTAACACCAGCCCTTCGCGTTTGTGGTACAAATAGCGCGCCGAATCCGTGGCGACACGGAACGGGGGAACCATTTCCTGGGGTGTATCCCGGCATTCAGCCGGGTAGGTGAACTCCCTCACCGAACCCGACAGCTAACCCCGTAGGCGCGAAGGGAGAGGCGTGGCAGCCGCTCAGCCTGCCGCATGTGCCTCTCAGACGCCCTGGTTTGCGTAGACCACTGGCTTCAACGCCGGCGGCCGCGCATCCACCGCTTCTCCAGGAGGCTCACATGCTCCGTCCCGGTCAACAACCCTGGTGGCGAAAGATCTTCGCCGAATCCACCGTCCTCAACGCAGCCGCAGCCGCTGTCCGCAACTGCCCCGAATGCAGCTCCGCCTACGACAGCCGCGACCGGTATTGCCCCGGCTGCCACACCGCAACCCCCGAGTGGCGCTACGGCTAAAGACGCTCCGCTCCCTCCTCCGGTGCGTCCGCCACCCCTGGGCGGCACACCCCGGCAAGGCCACCCGCCGCAAGCGGGTGGCCTTTTCGGTTGGCCACCGCACGGACCCGTCTCAACCCTTCCCCGACGCCTGCCGCTCCACTGCCGTCCGGAACCGTTCGAAATCGACCATGATGAACACGCCCTCCGCCTCGGCGCAGAGCACTTCGCCCGCGTGCAACGTGCCCGAGGCGAAGATCTTCCGCCCCTCCACCCGCGCCACCCGCGCCCGAAAGCGCACCTCCGTGTGCAGTGGCGTCGGCCGGCGATAGCGGACCGTCAGCGTGCCAGTCATCCCCGGCTGCCCGGTCATCGCCTGCGCCATCCCCAGTGCCTCATCGAAGGCTGCCGCCACCATGCCTCCGTGCACGTGCCCCGGGGGGCCTTCGTACTGCGTCCCGAACACCGCCGTCCCCACCACCTCGTTGCCCTCCTCCCACAGCCGTAACGGGGGCGCCACGGGGTTTCCCATCCCGATGAGCGGGCTCCGATCGAACATCGCGTGCGTGTTCCCGGAAGTCGACGTCTCGGCGAAACCCCACGTCCGGTGCCCGGTGCGGGTCGCTTCCAGCCGCTCCGCGAATCGCTCGGTCGCCTCGGCCGCCAGCACGAGATCCGCCTCGGGCGCGTCCATGTCCATCAGCCCTTCGGTGATCTTGCGCATCGCCGCCACCAGCCGCAGCAACGCGGCGCGCTGACCCTCCGGCGGCGCCTCATCGGCAATCCAGCTCGAACGCCGCGCAAGAGGTTCCTTTGGTTCCGTCTCTTCCATGCCCGGATTATGGCCCCGACCGTTACCGGAGCGCGAACAACCGCAATGGTTCCGTCATCAGCGGCACCACCACCGGCGCCGAAAGCTCCCGGAACCCGAACCCCTTGCCCGCCACCAGTTCGCGCACGACGTTCGAGACCACTACCTCGCCCGGCGCCGCCACCACCGATGCCCGCACCGCGACAACCAGCGACTGGTCGGCCTCGGAGGCCGGGGCCGACCCCGGCTCGCCCGCGTGCACGCCAATGCTCGCGCCCGTCTCCTCGGCCAGCACCCGGGCACACCCGAGCGCCGCCTGTGCCGACCCGAACACCCCGGTCGACGTGCCGCCCATCAGCGCCACTGCCGCGCCCCCGTGCGAGGCGATCCGTTCCTCGATCACTCCCGGCCGCGCGTTCCCGTTGGCCACGAGCACGATCCGCAGCGGCATGTCGTCGAAGCCGCCGTCTGGCTCCTTCACCGGGGCCCGGTGTTCCAGGAACTCGCTCATCGCGTGGATCGCGTCTCGCAGGTTCCCCGGTAGCGCAAGCCGTCCGTCCGCCACCGACCCCGCCAGCCGCACCGCCAGGTCCCGGGGTGTGAGCGCGTTCATGTCGAAGTGCACCACCAGCACCGGGCACAGCACCCGGCTCAGCAGCGGCGTCACGTCCGTCTCCCGGTCCGCCTGGAGGTACTTCAGGAAGTCCTCCGGCGTCATCGCCGCCCGCATCTGCGCCGCCAGCGCCCGCGGAATGTCGCCCGGCACCCACCCGAACGCGTGGGACATCGACGCTTCCGTGTACGTCACCCAGTCAACAGTCACCAGCGACTCCAGCGCTGCCCGGGCCGCCTGGTTCCAGTAATCGCTCCCCCGCGTATACGGCTGATGCAACACCAGGTGCGTCACCCGCTCCGGCCGTTCCGCGGCATACGCGATCGCCCACGAACACGCGTGCAAGTTCGCCTGGATGGCGAACCGGTCGAGCCCCAGCCGGTCCGCAACGGCATCGATATCCCGAATGCGGGCCTCCAGCGAGATGTCGGCAACATCCCGGTCCGAAAGCCCCGCACCGCGCGAATCGAACCGCACCACCTGCATCGTCTCCGCCATCCGCTCGAACTCGTGGTAGCGGGTCTGGAAAGGCAGGTCGAACTCGAGGCCGATGTGACTCAGCTGCGGCGGCCGCAGCGCGATCACAGGTACGCCGCCGTCACCGAACGAGGTGTAGGCGAGATTCACTCCATCGCTCGTCCGGGTGTACTGGATACGCGGCTCCAACATCACCTCATGGTATGCACCTCCCGCAGGCTCGAAGAATCCGCCGTGCGGGGGGGCCTCCTCGTACAAAGGGCGGATATTTTGCTGGCCCGGCCGAATCACCGCCTCCTGGTCCATCCGCCGGGCCCACACGCACTCCGATGGACACCCGCAAGCGGAGGCAGAGAAGACGGAGAGACGCTCCAGGCCGTCCGCGCCTCAGCGACTCCCTGTCGCCTCGGCTTCGCCCGCTTCCCTCTCCGCCTCCCGGATGTCCCGCAGGGTCGCCTCACGGTGGTTGCCCAGCCGCGCGTGTTTCGGTGTGCCAACCCGCTGCGAGAGGTAGATGCCCCGGTGGCCGCTCACGAAGTAGGAGACGAAACACGCGACCGCCATGTAGGTCCCGTTCTCCGCTCCGAAGAGTTCGATGCCCATCACTGTGCAGGCCAGGGGCGTGTTCGCCGCCCCCGCGAACACCGCCACGAACCCCAGCGCGGCGAACAGATCCACCGGCCCCCGCAAGAGCTCGCCCAGCACGTTCCCCAGCGACGCCCCGATGAAGAACAGGGGCGTTACCTCGCCGCCCTTGAACCCGCCCGCGAGCGTCACGGCCGTGAACACCATCTTCCAGGCCCACGCGAGCGGCGTTGCCCCACCGTCCTCGAAGCTCGAGACGATCGACGTGCCCCCATCCGGGTTCGTCACGCCGAGGCCCAGGTAGGTAGTCGTCCCAACTACCCCCGCGAGCCCGACCACCAGGGCGCCGCCAACCGCCGGGCGCAGCAGCGGACTCCGCACGATCCGCCGGAATGCGGCCGCCAGCCCATGGGTCAGCTCTCCGAAGGCGATCGCGGTCAGCCCGAATGCCACCCCGGCGACAACCGCTTTCGCCATTAGCCAGAGGTCGAACGGCAGGGTCCCCCCGGTCCCCGCTACGGTGGCGACCGAGTAGTGCGTGTGGTGCGCCCCCCACGCCGAGGTGACGTAGTCCGCCCCGAGGCTCGCGAACAGCACCGGGATGAGCGCCCCATACTCCATCTTCCCGATCGCGATGACCTCCATCGCGAAGATGGCCCCGGCAAGCGGCGTGCCGAACACCGCCCCGAATCCCGCCGCCACCCCTGCCATCAGGAACACGCGCAACTCGGCCGGGGAGAGCCTGAGGAAGTGGTTCAGCCCGCCCGCGATCCCGCCCCCAAGCTGCACGGCCGTGCCCTCGCGCCCCGCCGAACCTCCGAACAGGTGCGTCACCACGGTGCCGATGAAGATGAGGGGAGCCATCCGCACCGGCACCCCCCCGCCGGGGCGATGGATGCTGTCCACGATCAGGTTGTTCCCCGCCTCCACGTCCCGCCCGAGCCACCGGTACATTCCCCCCACCCCAATGCCCGCCAGCGGCAAGAAGACGATGATCCACTCGTGGTCCCAGCGGAGCTCCGTCACCTCGTCCAGGGACCACAGAAAGAGCGCAACGGCCGACCCCACAAGCACGACCAGCGGCGTCAGCAGCACCACCCAGCGGACGAGATACTGCACCGAGGCTGCGTGCCCGGCCGCATCGGCCAGCCCAAGCGCCGCTCGCCCCAACTGGGCCGGGTGGGCTCGCCTTCGGACGTCCTGATTCAGCTTTTGGGACAAACAAAAACTCCTACGAATCTCGAATCGTAGGAGTCATCAGCACGTACGGCGTACGGCGGTTCTCGGCGGTACTCCATCGCCTTCACGTGGGAGAATAGCCCGCTCTCCCCCTGGATGTCCATTCCCGCAGGCGCACTATTCTCGCCCGGACCCGCTCTGGCGGAGCAGCTTGAGGAAGTCCTCGTCGCCCTGGAGCATCGCCAACTTCGGGTCGGCCGCCGCTTCGCGCGCATACCCCGGGTCGATTTCGAGCGCCCGCCCGACGTGGCGCAGCGCCTCGTCGCGGTTGCCCAGGGTGGCCGAGGCCTGTGCCGCGCCGTACTGGGCCGCTGCGTCCGTGGCGTCCACCCGGATCGCCTCGCGGAAGTCGACCAATCCGGCGGCCGCATCGCCGCCGTGCAGGTGCGCCAGTCCCCGGTTCACCATCACGGTCGAATCTGTCGGGTCGGCCGCCAGCGCGCCGTTGAAGTCCTGGAGCGCGGCCGCGTAATTCGCCCGGTACAGGTGCAACATGCCCCGGTTGTTCAGCGCGTCGGCGTCGTTCGGCTGGAGTTCCAGAGCCCGGTCGTAATCCAGCAGCGCGTTCTCCAGGTCGCCCGAGCGGGTCCGCGCGTTCGCGCGGTTGTAGAACGCGGCCGTCAGGTCGCCATCCAGCTCAATTGCCTGGGTGTACCGCTCGATCGCCAGCCCGTACTGGCCCACATTGAAATACACGTTCCCTTCGTCCAGGTACGACTCCGCCGTGCGCCGCGGTGGCGGCACGATGGCCGCGGGCTCCAGGTCCGTCAGCGCCTGCTCGACGGAGTCCAGCAACTGCTCGTCCGCCAGGGCGGCAGGCGTCTCGGGAACGGCTTCCTGGACCGGAGCCTCGGCCTCGGCCTCGCCCAGCGTCGCCGCAAGCTCCTCGAACGCTTCGGTCACCACGTCGGTCTCAGCCGTCGCGGCCACCTCGCCCGCGACGCCAGGCGGTTCCTCCAGCAGGTCCCGCCCGTGCTCGGCCGCTTCCAGCATGTCCGCGAAGTCGAACGCGGAATCCCCGGCCGAAGGCTCGGCCACCAGCGGCGCCCCGGTTGAGGTGAACGCGAGGTCCACAGGCGCTTCCTCCGCGCCCGGAGTCATCCCCTCGTCCTCGGCGGAGACAACCTCTTCCTGTTCCGGTGCGGGCGCTTCAGCCTCGATCGTCACCGCCTCCGTTTCGACCACGGCCCCGCCCTCATCGAGCGCGATGTCCCTCGGCGGGAGGTCCGGTGGGAGCGCCATCCCTTCCGGCTCTGCCGACGCGACTTCCTCGTGTTCAGGCGCGGGCTGTCCCGTTTCAGCGGCCGCTGCTTCGGGCTGGACGACGCTGCCTCCCTCATCGAGGGCAACGTCGGTCGCCGGGAAATCCTGGGGCGGCGGCATCCCTTCCGATTCCGCCTGGGCTATTTCGTCTGCCAGCTCTTCAGCTTCCACGACGACGGCGTCGCGCTCCTGCGCCATGGGCGGCGCGACCGGCGGTTCCACCGTCGGAGGCGTCCAGCGCTGCGGCACGGGCGACGCCTGCCGGCGGCGTACGACCGAGGCAACCACATACACCGCCACCGAGACCACACCGAGGATCACGAGCGGGCGGATGATGCGCTTCACTTCTTCGCCTCGGCTTCCCGTTCCAGTAAGTGCTCGGTGACCGCCATCAACCCCGCGTAGGCGTACACCAGGTAATCCCGGGGATGGAGCTCCACCTTCTTCAGCGTCTCTTTCCGCGCCGTCACCGGGTCCCACGAACCGGTCAGTTCAATCGCGTCGTGGTCAATACCCATCTGCAGTTCATACAGTTCGCCGTCGTCGCACACCACGATGCAGCCGCGCTCGGGGTCGCCCGAAAGCCCGCCGTCATCGCACTCGATCGCATTGGTGAACAACGCGTTTGGGAACGGCGGGAAGGGCTCGAGCTCGGCGCAGGCTTCCTGCAGCAACTGCTGGATCTGGATCGCCGCACGCTCGAGCGCCATGTCAGCCTGGGATTTTCGCAGAAGCGCCTGGTTTGCCATCTGTTGGAGAAGTATATGAGGTCGCGCACCCTCTGGTCTCTGTTTTCGCGCGCGCTGGCGTCAGATGTCGAAGACCGCGCGCAATCCTGTGTCGACACGTTCAGTCGTCGCAGGGCCCAATTCGCCGAGCTTCCGCCGCACCAGGGCCGGGCTCACGGTCGCGATGCGCGCCAGCCGGATGGTCGACCTTCGGTCAAGCCCTGTGAGCCTGAACTCCTCGTCTTCAGGATCGAGGAGCACGGCCGTCGCCGAATCGACGGCGTGCACCTCTCGTGACGTCACGAACGCCACGATCACGTCGTGCGGCGCCTCTGAGGCCAGCACGACGGCCGGCCGCAGTTTCGCACCGCTGAGATCGGTAAACGGAAAGAGCACGAGGGCCACGTCACCTCGCCGGGGAGCGAGCGCCGGTGTCATGCGGTGTACGGTACTCCGTCCGATTCGGAGTAAAGGTCAGGCTCGTCAGCCAGCCAGTCGAAAGATCCGCCCGCCATCGCTATCCGGGCGAGGTCGTCGCTGCTCACCTCGCCGTCGAAAATCACCGGCATCCCACCCAGCGCGAGGTAGCGCACGTAGGCGGCGATGAGCTTCTCCGGCCGTGTGTGATGGGCGCGTGCAACGGCCTCGAGTCGTGGGAGCTCGTCGTCGCCAATCGGAACGCTCAGCATCGACATGCGGACTATTCTACACGACGACCTGTCCCTCCCACCTCCGCCAGGCCCACTTCGTCCTTCCTCGACGCCCCGCCCTGGAGTCATCCGTCAAGTTACAAACCGTCACCCCGCCGCACTTTGACCTTCGTCCTTCGCCCTTCCAAGGGTGTAGACTGGGCCTCCCGGATATGTTCACCCATCTACACACTCACACCGAGTTCTCGCTCCTCGACGGCATGAGCAAGATGGCTCCCCTCATGGACCGGGTGCAGGCGCTTGGCCAGGAAGCCATCGCCATGACCGACCACGGCGCCCTTTACGGCGCAATCGACTTCTACCGCGAGGCCACCGCCCGCGGCATCAAGCCCATCATCGGCGTCGAGGCCTACGTCGCTCCCGGCTCCCGCCACTCCCGCGAACGCGGCGATAGCTCCCCCTACCACCTCGTCATGCTCGCCCGCGACATGACCGGCTACAAAAACCTCATCGCCCTTGTTACCAAGGCCAACCTCGAGGGGTACTACTACAAGCCCCGCATTGACCGCGAACTGATCGAGCAACACTCCGCCGGCATCACCGTCCTCAGCGGCTGCCCTTCCGCCGAGTTCCACCGCCGCATCCAGGAAGGCGACCGGGATGGCGCCATCGCCACGGCCCGCTACTTCCGCGAAGTCTTCGACGGCCACTACTACCTCGAAGTCCAGGACCACGGCGACGCCAAGTTCACCCGTCTCAACCCGGTCATCGCCGATATCGGCCGCGAACTCGGCATCCCCGTCGTCGCCACCAACGACAGCCACTACACACTCCCCGAAGAGGCCGAAGCCCACGACGTCCTCCTCTGCATCGGCACCAACGCCACCGTCGACCAGGAGGGCCGCTACAAGTTCGATGGCCACGGTTACCACGTGAAGAGCGAACAAGAGATGGCCGCGCTCTTCCCCGAAAACCCCGAGTTCCTTTCGAACACCATGCTTGTCGCCAATGAGTGCGACCTCGACCTCACCTTTGACCGCCAGCTCCTGCCCGAGCCCCCCGTACCTCCCGGCCGCACCAGCGAAGACTACCTCGCCGAACTCTGCTTCCGCGGCCTCCGCGAGCGCTTCGCCGGCGTGACTCCGGAGCTCGAACAGCGCCTCAACTACGAGCTCGATGTCCTCCGCCAGACCGGTTTCACCGACTACATGTTCGTCGTCAAAGAGATCGCCGATTACGCCCGCAAGGCCGGCATCAAGATGGGCGTCCGCGGCTCGGCCGCCGCCTCCCTCGTCCTCTACGTCCTCCGCGTCACCGATATCGACCCCGTGGCCAACCGGCTCGTGTTCGAACGCTTCCTCAACCTCGAACGCCGCGAAATGCCCGATGTCGACTTCGACTTCGCCGACGACCGCCGCGACGAGATGATCCGCTTCGCTTACGAGCGCTACGGCAAAGACCGCGTCGCCCAGATCATCACCTTCGGCACCCTCGGCGCGAAGGCTGCCATCCGCGACGTCGGCCGTGCCCTTGGCATCTCCTACGCCGAGACCGACCGCGTCGCCCGCCTTGTCCCGGAAGTCCTCCACATCACTCTCCCCGAGGCCATCGAGCAGTCCCAGGAGATGAAAGAGGCCTACGAGACCGACGCCAAGGTCCGCCGCCTCCTCGATACCGCGAAACAGCTCGAAGGCGTCTCCCGCCACGCGAGCACCCACGCCGCCGGCGTCGTCATCTCCCGCGACCCCCTCATCGACCACGTCCCCCTCCAGCGCCCGAGCAAAGGCGACGAAGACAGCATCCC
>CAUJEQ010000178.1 GCA_963169135.1 Chloroflexota bacterium | reverse complement strand
CGCTTGTGAAGATCTGCCGTCGATTCTTTACGCTCAGAACGACGTTGGCGAAGACCTCGAACGTCGTCCGTTCGAGGGCCGGCTGGGGAAGGCGGTGCTCCTGTAGGAAGCTGGCCACGATCCGTACCAGTTTCGAGCGTTGACGTCCTGACAGCGCGAAGTCGAACTCGTCAGCCTGTTCCGACTCGGGGAGCAACAATTGATCGCCTGCCGAAGTCAGTCCCACTCGGCGCAAACCTCGAAATTCGTCGTCGCCCATGAGGGGCCGGCGACTGGCAACTTCGATATAGCGCTTGATCTCCATCCGTGCAGGAAACGCCTGGAGCCGGTCCGAATATGTTCGTAAAACTCTGTCCAACTCCCCTGGCCTCGCCAGCTGCTGGTCGGTTCTCAGAACCGGCTCCGTCGCGGGCGGGGTGTCATGAAAGGCTCGCGCAGTGACTTCCGGCATACGAACTCTCCCTCTGAAGGATAGCGGCATTCGGCTCGAATGCGCTCGCTCACAGCCGTTTCCTGGGAGAGAACTGATCATGAGCCTCCCGCGCCCGCTCCGAGTCCACGCTCGCACCGTACCGGTCCAGCATCCGGCGGTCCTTCCAGCCGGTGATCCGGACCAGGTCGCCCTCTGAGCCCCGGCCTTCAGGTGTTGTGGGCGTAAGTGTGGCGGAACTTGTGGGGATTGATGTGAGACAAGCCCGCCTGCTCTTGGCGGCGCCGGACCGTCTGCCGGATCCAGTAGTCGGCGAGTCTCCCGCGCTCGCGGGGCCCGAGCCACGGGTCATCGACGTGCGCGTGGCGTTCACAGTAATCCTACTGCTGCCGGCCCAAAGCTACAGCAGATTACTTGACGATTTTCGCTCGCCTCAGGTTCACTCAGCCGCTTCGCTGGCACAGCGCTCAAGCCAAAGTGACTTAAAAGTCCACTGCTCTACCGCTGAGCTACAGGCCCAGCTTCGAGGATACTCAAGGCGCTGCTCCCGTGCACCGTTGCTCGTCGCGCTCGGGCCCGGTTGGCAACCACTGAACCGGGCCGAGGCCAGCCCGGAGGCGGGGCGCTCATCCATGAACCCTCTCGGCCGAGCTCGCCTGACGTGCTGTGTCGGCCTTCAGCCGCGCGTGGATGACTCCAGTTTGGCGGTCGCCTGACCTGGTGCCTTCTCGGCGCCCTGCGCAAGAAACGCACGGCCGAGGGACGCCTATGCGAGCACGCCGCCAACGTCTCGCAGGAGCGCCTCAGCTTCGGCGACAGCGCGCCGTACCACTTCGGCTGCCGGCAGGACTTCTTGGACGAGTCCCGACGACTCGCCGGCCCAGTCGAGCATGTTTTCCGGGCGGTTGTTGTGGGCGCTCGTCCAGCCGAACGGTTCTGTTTGAGCAGCGACTTCGGCGCGCAGAGCCTCCTCGCGCCCATGCCACTCTTCCGTGAACCGGTTCGCCAGAACGCGGCTAACTATTCCTGCTGGCCAGCGCATTCCCAACGCGACATCGGCTGTCACTGCGCCGACGGTGTGGTCGCCATCGTTGGACACAATGGCGTGACGTTGCGCGTCGAGGTGGCCCGTATGCGGTCCCCCAAACTCCGGTGTCGCCTTGAACCGAGTCCCCATCAGGACTCCGGAAGCTCCCATCGCGAGGGCGGCTGCCAGTCCACGACCGCCGGCAATTCCGCCCGCGATGACGACCGGGATTCCGTCCGCGATTTCGAGTACCTGGGCGGCGAAGCTCAGCGTGCCACGGAGGCCGGTGTGCCCTCCAGCTTCGTTGCCCTGGACAATGATCGCCGACGGGCGGGCGGCGAGGACTGCCTGGGCCATCCCGAACGTCTGCACCTGCACCACAGCCTGCAGACCGGCCGCGCGACACTTCTCCAATGCAGGAAGCGTATCGCCGAAGGACAGCGTGACCACCGGCGGCCGGGCTTTGATGGCCACATCCACCAGGGTCGCCGCGAAGGGGGACCAATCGAACGTTGCGAGGTTGACCGACCACGGCCTGGATGTGGCGGCGCACATGGCTGCGAGTTCCTGTTCGAGGTCTTCGGGCGTGCGTCCAAGGCTTCCAACGGTGCCGAGACCGCCCGCATTCGACACGGCAGCGGCGAGCGGCGAGCCGCAGTCGGAGGACATGCCGGCCTGGATGATCGGGTGGTCGACGGCGAAGTTCCGGGTGAGCGCGGTGGTGAGCATGGCGCATCCTACGTGGTGAGATAGGCCACTATAGACTCGCTGGGCAAGCTCCGATTCGACCGGAAAGCCTTTGGACGGACTGACCGGGCCCGCTCGGGAACGACGCCGACGTCGCCTAACTCGTGGCGGCCAATACAAGGTGCACGATCCCCTCAATCGCTTGCTAAGCCCGCCTCCCGGCGATTCAACCCCATGAGGTGACCCCGCGCCGTTCGCAACAACGGTCAGCCCTCAACCCACGCGCGTGTGGTTGTCAGGGCGTGGGTCGCGCGTAAGGATGTGGGGCAGCAGGAGGATCGATTGTCTTTCGAACCCCCGGTGGCCACCTACCGGCTGCAGTTGCATCGTGACTTCGACTTCGGGTCCGCCGCTGAGGTCGTTCCCTACCTGAGCGCGCTTGGCGTCTCTCACCTTTACCTCTCCCCGATCTGGGCGGCGACCCCGGGGAGCACGCACGGGTACGACGTCACGGACCACGCGCGAGTGAACGAGGAGCTGGGGGGGCTCGCGGGCTTCTACGCTCTGTCCCGGGCAGCACGTGACCACGGATTGGGGCTCATCCTCGACATCGTCCCCAACCACGTTGGGATCGCCAGTCACCCCTGGTGGCGTGACGTACTCCGCTACGGGCCGCAATCACCTTTCGCGTCCTGGTTCGATATCGATTGGGAGGGGCAGCCCCAGCAGGCAACGGGCGTGCTGGTCTATCCGGTGCTCGGTCAGCCTTTCGGCAGCGCGCTCGAGGCTGGCGAGCTCACGCTGGCGTACGACGGCTCGGAGTTGGTGGTCCGGTACTTCGAAAGGACTTTCCCGATCGCGCCGCGCTGTTACGGAAGCGTCCTCGGGTTGCCTCCTCCGCTCGACGATGCGGAACGGATGAAGGACCTTGCCGCGGTGTTGGAGGGCCTTTCCCTCGCCGCCCCCCAGGCGGCCGTGCTCCTGCTTGGCCGCCTGGCCGAGCAGGTCGCGAGCGCGCCCGGCTTGCGTGCGTGGATCGACGAGCGAACCGGTTCGTTCAACGGCCAGCCAGGTGAACCTTCGTCCTTCGACCGGCTGGAGGAGCTGTTGAGCCAGCAACATTACCGCCTGGCTTACTGGCGTGTCTCCGCCGAAGAGATCAACTACCGCCGGTTCTTCGACATCAATGACCTGGCCGCCATTCGTGTGGAACAGGAGTCGGTGTTCGCCGCGACCCACTCGCTGGTGCGGGACCTTGTTGCGCGCGGGATGGTCGACGGCCTTCGCGTCGATCACGTCGATGGGCTGTATGACCCGGGCGCCTACCTGGCGCGGCTAAGACGGCTCCTCGATGGCGATGGCGGGCGGAGGCACGGAATCTGGGTGGAGAAGATCCTCGCTCGAGAGGAGCAGCTACCGGAGTCCTGGCCCGTTGAGGGCACAACCGGCTATGACTTTCTCGGCATCGCCGGGGGGCTGTTCGTCGATCCGGCGGCGGTCCAGGCGTTCAACGCTATCTACCAGGACTTCACCGGTGCGCCCGTGCGTTTCGACGATGTCGCTTTCGCGGCGAAGCGGAGAGTGGCAGGGCGCTCGTTTGCCGGGGAAGTCCGCGTCCTGGCGCTCCACCTGTACCGGCTCGCACAGGCGCGCCGGCTTGCCCGCGACAACACGCTCGGCGCGCTCCAGGATGCGATCGCGACACTCCTGGCAGCAATGCCTCTCTACCGCACGTACCTGGATCGGGACGAGCCCATGCCTGGCGACGCTGGGCTGTTCAGCAGCGCCGCGGCCCTCGCACTCCAGCGTGACCCGAACGTCACTCCGGAGGCGATGTCGTTCCTCATTCAGGTGCTGCTGCTTGATGCCGGCGAGGGGAGCGCGGAAGAACGGGCCCGCTGGGTTCACTTCCGGCGGCGCTTTCAGCAGCTCTCCGGGCCTGTGATGGCCAAGGGCGTCGAGGACACCGCCTTCTTCCGCTTCCACCGGTTGCTCGCATGCGATGAAGTGGGGGATGACCCCGGGCACTTCGGAGTGACTGCCAGCATGGCCCACGATTGGTTCGCGGGCAGGGCCGCGAACTGGCCCTATGCCCTCTCCGCCACAACCACGCACGATACGAAGCGCAGCGAAGACGCTCGCATGCGGCTCGCCGCGCTCACCGCTGTCCCACGAGCCTGGCATCGCGAGACCCGCGCGTGGGCCCGGACCAATGCTCGCCATCGCCGCCAGGTTCGCGGCCAGGAAGTGCCCGACCGGAACACCGAGTACTACGTCTACCAGTCGCTTATCGCTTCCTGGGAGGGCGCCGCCGATCCGCTCTACATCGACCGGATGGAAGCTCACGTGGTGAAGGCCGCCAGGGAAGCGAAACTTCAGACGAGCTGGACGCGCATCGACGAGCCGTATGAGGCCGCACTCCGCGCGTTCGTACGCGACATTCTCGGTGGGCGGCGCTCGCCGACGTTCGGGCAGCGAGTGAACACGTTCGTTGCGACCATTGAGCCGATCGCGCGGCTGAACGCCCTGGGGCTGCTGGCCTTGAAAGCAACGGCTCCCGGTATCCCGGACTTCTTCCAGGGGAGCGAGTTTCCGCTGCACACCCTCACGGACCCCGACAACCGGCAGGACGTCGACTTCAGCCGGTCTCGAAGACTGCTTCGCGAGGCCACGGCAGCCCCCCCGAACCCGCTCGACCCGGCGGCGAAGACATGGCTCACCACCCGGTTGTTGGCGCTCAGGCGCGAGGAGCCTGCGCTGTTCGCGAGCGGCGGGTATCGGCCTGCCGAGTTTGAAGGACCGCTTTCAACAAACCTCTTCGCATTCGAGCGGTTTTCCGCGAGCAAGAGGTGTATCACCATCGTTCCGCACCGGCCGGCGGCCCTGTTCGGCGCTGATGGCCACGTCAGCTCGCCTGAGTGGGAAGAGACGTGGCTCGATCTCCCGCCATCGGCC
Organism: Chloroflexota bacterium; assembly: GCA_963169135.1. Taxonomy (GTDB): domain Bacteria; phylum Chloroflexota; class Dehalococcoidia; order Tepidiformales; family Tepidiformaceae; genus Amarobacter. The sequence goes on along the minus strand of CAUJEQ010000178.1, from coordinate 17,023 downwards.
GGCTGGACGGACTGGCTGACCGGGGAACGCTTCCCCGGCGGGGGCCGGTTGTCTGCCTCGGCCCTCCTGGCTCACTTTCCCGTCGCGGTGCTGACCGGTGAAGCGGGGGCCGGCGATGGCTAACCCCGGGGAAGGTCGATGGAGGCCGACGCTGGGTGCGCTGCAGTCCCCGGAAAGCACCACCTTCCGGGTGTGGGCGCCCAGGCCGCGGGAGGTTGCCCTGGTTATCCGAAGCGCGGGGGCGGACCGCCCAATCGCCCTCGAGGACGCCGGAGAAGGCTACCGCCAGGCCACGTTGCCGCGGTTGGAGCCGGGAGAGACATACGGTTACACGCTGGATGGCGCGGGCCCATTCCCGGATCCATGTTCGCGCCGCCAGCCGGCGGGCGTTCACGGATTGAGCGCCGTGGTGGACCCGGCGGCATTTCGCTGGAGCGACCAGGATTGGGTTCGCCCTGCACTCCGCGATCTTGTCATTTACGAATGCCATATCGGCACCCTCACCAACGAAGGGACGTTCGATGCAGCGACCGGCATCCTCCCCGGGCTCGCCGGATTGGGGGTTTCGGCTGTGGAGTTGATGCCCGTCGCCTCATTCCCGGGGCGGTGGAACTGGGGATACGATGGCGTCTCGCTCTACGCTCCCGCAGAGGTGTACGGGGGGCCCGACGGTCTGCGCCGGTTCGTCGACGCGGCACACGGCCTGGGCCTCGCGGTCATCCTGGACGTGGTCTACAACCACTTCGGCCCGGCCGGCAACTACTCGGGCCTCTATTCCAACGACTACGTGACAAACAGGTACAGCGCCCCCTGGGGACAGGCCATCAACTTTGACGGTCCCGCCTCTACACACACGCGCCGGTTCTTTCGCGAGAACCTCCTGCACTGGCTCCACGAATACCACATCGACGGGTTCCGGTTCGATGCAACGCACACGATCTTTGATGCCTCACCGGTCCATATCCTCGCGGAGCTTGCCGAAGCCGCCAGAGAGGCAGCCGGATCACGGCCACGTCCCTACCTGATCGCCGAGACCCACGAGAACGACAAGCGCTACATGACCGCTCCCCGCCGGGGCGGTTTCGGATTCGACGCCGTCTGGGCTGATGACTTCCACCACGCTGTGCGAACAGCGCTGCTCGCTGAAGACGAGGGGTACTTGCGCGGATTTGATGGGACGCTGCGTACACTGGGAAAGACGATCCGGCAGGGATTCCTCTATGAAGGCCAGTTCGATGCGGGTTTTGGCGGTGAGCGTGGCACGCCCGCCCGCCGATCAGCGTGGAGCTCCTTCGTGTACTGCATCCAGAACCACGACCAGGTCGGCAACCGGGCCTTCGGAGAGCGCCTGAGCATCGCCGCCTCGCAGGGGGACTTCCTGGCGGCGACGGTCCTGCTGCTCCTTCTCCCCCAGATCCCCCTGTTGTTTCAGGGACAGGAGTTCCTTTCGAGCCGGCCATTCCTGTATTTCACCGATCACGAAGGCGACCTCGGCCGGGCCGTGACGGAAGGGAGACGCCGCGAGTTCGCCGCGTTCGGGGCTTTCAGCGACCGGCGAACGCAAGCCGCCATCCCGGACCCGCAGTCCGAGCTGACGTTCGCGCGCTCAGTACTCGACCACGACGAAGCGAGCTATGGCCCGGGCCGCCTTGCCCGGGAGTTGTGCCAGAGGGCCCTCGAACTCCGGCGCAACGACCCGGTGTTCAGCGCGTACCGCCAGGAGCGGCTGCCGATCGGGGCGCGAGCCCGTGGCCGGTGCCTGCTCCTCGCATTCGAGGGGCGGTCCGGAAGGCGCTGGATAGCCGTGAATTTCGGTGACCGCGCCACCGTTGACGTGCAGGCCGGCCCGAATGCGTCAATCGTGCTCTACAGCAATGACGGGAGATTCGGGGGGAACGGCGTCTCTCCACGGTATGCCGACGGGCGCCTCACCGTGCCCGCTCACGCGGCCGTGGTTCTGCGCGCGTAGGCGAAGGGGCAACGGGCGAACGAAACACCACAACCGACCGCCCTTCGACCTGGTAGGTCTGTCCACCCGCGAAGGAGCGCCTGCCATCGGGCTCCGCCGGGAGCGCCGTATCGAACGCCAGGAACCAGCGCCATGGCCTGGGGATGCGCGGGAGCCGGAAGAGCTGGCGCGTGGGCGCCGCATTGAATACCGCGACAACGGTGTCCCCGCTCATCCTCACGCCGCGCTCATCCGTGAGTCCAGAGGCGGCGCCACTCAGAAGCATCGCCAGGGAACGGCGCTCCGCGTCATACCAGTCGTCCGGCGACATCGGCACACCTTCGCCGCTGAACCACTCGACGTCAGCGCCACCGTTTCCGCCCGCCTCACGGTCGCGAAGGAACTCCCGCCTCGTCAGGACCGGGTGGGCCTTCTGGAACGCAATCATGCGCCGGGTCCACGCCAGCATCTCTTGTCCGTCGGCGCCCCAATTCCAGTCGACCCAGGAGATCTCGTTGTCCTGGCAGTACGCGTTGTTGTTGCCACCCTGCGACCGCGCCACCTCATCACCGTGAAGCAGCATGGGGACACCCTGCGAGAGGAAGAGCGTCGCCAGGAAGTTACGCATCTGGCGCTTTCGGAGCTCCAACACGGCGGGGTCCGCGGTCTCTCCTTCCACGCCGCAGTTCCAGCTGATGTTGTCGTCCGTCCCGTCACGGCTCTCCTCGAGGTTCGCCTCGTTGTGCTTCTGGTTGTAGCTCACCAGGTCGTGGAGGGTGAATCCGTCATGAGCGGTGACCAGGTTGATGCTGGCGTAGGGCCGGCGGCCATTGTGGGCGTACAGGTCGCTACTGCCGGTGAGGCGATACCCCAGTTCGCCAACCTGGCCCGGATCGCCCCGCCAGAAACGGCGCACGCAGTCGCGGTACTTGCCATTCCATTCCGTCCAGAGCACCGGAAAGTTCCCGACCTGGTATCCACCTTCTCCCACGTCCCAGGGCTCCGCGATGAGCTTGACCTGGGAGAGCACGGGGTCCTGGTGGATGATGTCGAAGAACGCGCTCAGCCGGTCGACCTCATGCAGCTCACGCGCAAGCGTCGCCGCCAGGTCGAAGCGGAATCCATCGACGTGCATCTCCAGCACCCAGTAGCGAAGGCTGTCCATTATCAGCTGGATGGCCCGGGGATGGCGCATGTTCATCGAATTCCCGGTGCCGGTGTAGTCCATGTAGTACCGCTGATCGCCCGCGATGAGACGGTAGTAGGCGGAGTTGTCGATGCCGCGGAACGAGAGGGTGGGCCCCAGGTGGTTTCCCTCGCCCGTATGGTTGTACACGACATCGAGGATCACCTCGATCCCCGCGCCGTGCAGGGCCCGGACCATGGTCTTGAACTCGTTGACGGCCTGTCCCGCCCGCCTGGCCGAGGCATAGCGGCTATCCGGAGCGAAGAAACCGATGGAGTTGTAGCCCCAGTAGTTCACCAGGCCCCGGTCTCGCAGGTGCCGATCGTGGACGAAGTGATGCACGGGCATCAGCTCGATGGCGGTGATGCCCAGGGCCACCAGGTGATCGATGACCGCCTGGTGACCGAGGCCGGCATAGGTCCCGCGCAAACCATCGGGCAGGCCGGGATGACCAACGGTGAGCCCTTTCACATGCGCCTCGTAGATGACCGTGCGGTTCCACGGCGTGCGCGGGGGCCTGTCATCCCCCCAGGAAAACCCGGGTTCGATGACCACCGCCTTTGGCATGCCGGGACCGCTGTCCGTCTCGCTGAAGAGCAGGTCCGCATCGGGGGCCGGACCGGGAGGGTAGCCAAACATGGCGTCCGACCACTCGACCGGGCCGGTGATCGCCTTGGCGTACGGATCGAGAAGGAGCTTGTTCGAGTTGAACCGGTGTCCGTTCGACGGGTCGTACGGCCCGGAAACGCGGTAGCCGTACATGAGGCCGGGGCGTGCTTCCGGCAAATAGGTGTGCCAGACGTTGTCGGTCTGTTCCCCCAACCGCACCCGGGCGACTTCGGCGGCCCCGTATGGCTGGTCAAACAGGCAGAGTTCCACCGAACTTGCGTTCTCGCTGAAAAGGGCGAAGTTCACGCCACGGCCATCCCACGTTGCTCCGAGTGGGAACGGCTCCCCCCGGTACTGCAACATCTCCCCGGTCGAAGGGAAACTCATCGCGACTCCATCAATCGGCTCGCCCGCCCGCTGCCATCGTCCTGCACTCCGGCCTGGCCGGGATATCCTTCGTCCCGGTCTTCGCGAGCCCCAAAAGCGTGGCCCTGCCGGATCCTGGCGGTCGTTTTCATGGTGCCCACAGAGGAGCATCTTAGCAGCGGGCCGGGCAGCCCGGGGCGACGCCCAGCGTCGCATGGCGCAGACATTGCTGTTGCCGGATACGCGGGGACAACCTTCCCCTTATCCCCCCATTCCCCAGACCATGCTGTTTCGCAGCAGGGTCGTGTACGCAGCAGTCTCCCAGGTCGTCCGGAGAAACGGCGGCGTCTTCCCTTCGGGGTCCACGCTTGCATCGACAAATGGCTGGCTGTTGGTCGAAGGCGTGTGGCAGTGTCCGAGCGCGATGTACGTCACGCCCCCTTCGCCCACGTCCCGCGTGTAGCCCATCACCCGCGTCTTGCCGTCCGGAAGCAGGGCTGTGTCCGATTCGTACTGGAACCCGAAGCCGCGAGGCGAGTTGTCCGGGCCGAGCTCGGCCGTCAGCAGCACGCGCGCATTCGGGTCGCTCGATTCCACCATGTACGGCTCGTCGATGGTCTCGAAGGTCTCCGGCAACCCGTCAGTCAGTCTGTCGTTCGAACTGTGGACCTTGACCTGGAACCTGCGGACCGGCGGATGGTTGAGGAAGAAGCCGCCCAGCGTTTCGTGGTGTTCGAGCCGGACCATGGCTCGCCGCCGGTCCTCGCCGTCAATCCGCACAGCCCGGCCGCCGGTAGTCCCGTGAAGCCCGAGCCACTTTCCCCCGGCGTTGATCCACGAGCGGATCGCGCGGTCCTGCTCGGGGCCGGGATACGGTCCGGCCACATACGTAATGAGGAGACGGCTGATGGGCAGCCAGCGTTCGACATCGACGAAGTCATTCGCTGTCGAGGCCTTGATCTCCTGCTCTTCCAGGAGCTCCAACAGCCGGAGGCGGGCGTAGTCGTGGTCATGGCCGGCGGGCTGGCCGGGAGGGAAGCCCCCGCAAATGACGTGGGCCCGGGCTGGTGCGGTTGGCATGTTCGAACCTCCTCAGTACGCCCGGCGAGCCTATCCGGTTCCGCTCGCGCTGTGAACCCGGTCGACGCGGGGGCTGGACTTGTCTAGGCTCGCCTCTACCAAACTGGAGGGGCTGCGGTGATTCGTCGCATCGACCACATTGGGCTCGTCTCCCCATCGTGGGAACAGGCGCGAGACGTGCTGTTGGGCAAGCTCGGCTTCCCCATCGCCGAATGGAAGGGGGCGGGTGACACGGGAGCCTATTTTGCTCCCGAGCGCACCATCAACTACTTCCTCCAGGTGGGGGAGGGCGACACGGTTATCGAAATCATAGTGCCCCAGGACACCACCAGCGGCGCTGCCAGGTTCCTGGCGAAGCGCGGGCCGGGGCTCCACCACATCGGATACGCGGTTGACGACGTCGAGGTGGAGGCGAAGCGGTTGAGCGACCAGGGTCTGCGGCGAGTGGACCTCGGGCCAAAGGCGGGCGCGGCGTTCTTCTACCCCCAGGATGTCCACGGCGTGCTCACCGAGTTCGTGCCATTCCGGACTCCGGGCGTGCGCGTGCACACCCCCGGAGCCCCGGGAACGGAAGACGCGAGGCCCTGATTGGACGCCCTGCCCCTTCCCCCCGCCACCGAGGTCGCGCCGTGCTAGTCGTGGCGGCGGTTGGTGGCAACGCGCTGCTCCGGCGCGGCGAACCGCTGACGCCCGAGGCCCAGGACCGCAATGCGCGAGCCGCCGGGCAGGCGCTTGGTCCGCTCGCGCGGTCGCACCGCCTCGTGATCACCCACGGCAACGGTCCCCAGGTGGGGCTGCTTGCCCTCGAAAGCGGCACAGCAGGCGCCTCGCCCGCCTTCCCCCTCGACATCCTGGGAGCCGAGTCGCAGGGAATGGTCGGGTACCTGCTCGAACTGGCCCTGCGGAATGAACTCCCGGGACGATCTGTGACAACGGTGCTCGGGCAGGTACTCGTCAGCGCCGCGGATCCGGCATTCGAACGGCCCACGAAGCCCATCGGCCCGTTCTACTCCCGCGCGGAATGCGATGGGTTGGCCACGGCAAAGGGCTGGGCGTTCGGTTTCGAAGGCGACCGCGGGCGGCGCCTGGTGCCCTCACCCGAGCCGATCGAGATCCTCGAACTGGATGCGATCCGGGCGCTGGTTGCGGCGAGTGTGGTGACCATCTCGGCTGGCGGCGGCGGCGTACCCGTAGTGCGCGAGAGTTCGGGGCGGCTCGTTGGCGCCGAGGCGGTTATCGACAAGGACCTCACGGCGAGCCTGCTTGCGATGGAGCTCAACGCGGATGCGCTACTGCTCCTGACCGACGTGCCTGCCGTTAAGGAGCGCTGGGGCGACCCGGCGAGCCGGGCGATCCGCGAGGCGCACCCGGCGGCCATGCGCAGCTACGAGTTCGCGCCCGGTTCGATGGGGCCGAAGGTTGAGGCGGCGGTACGATTTGCCGAAGCCACGGGACGGACCGCCGCGATTGGCGCGCTCGAAGCCGCCTCCGCCATCCTTGCAGGAGAAGCCGGAACCCGGATTTCGCCGGGCGAGCCGGGCACCACGTTTTGGGAGCCAACGCCATGAGCACGCGTGTCCGGACCGTCATTCTGGGAGCCGCCGGGCGCGACTTCCATAACTTCAACGTCGTCTACCGCGACGATCCAGCGACCGAGGTCGTCGCGTTCACGGCTACGCAGATCCCGGGGATCGCAGACCGCCGGTATCCGGCTGCACTTGCGGGACCCCTCTACCCGGTGGGCATCCCGATCGAAGACGAGGCGGACATCGAGTCGCTATGCCTGGCACACCGGGTCCAGCGGGTGGTGTTCGCCTACAGCGACGTGACCCATGCGCATGTCATGCACATGGCCTCGCGGGCACTGGCTACTGGTGCGGACTTTGAACTGCTCGGGCCCGAGCGCACGTATCTTCGCGCGGCGGTGCCCGTGGTGGCGGTGACGGCCGCGCGGACCGGGTCCGGCAAGTCTCCGCTGTCGCACTGGATAGCGCGCATGCTCGTGGGTCGAGGCCGTCGGGTTGCCATGGTGCGCCACCCCATGCCGTACGGCGACCTCGAACGGCAGCGAGTCCAGCGGTTCGGTTCGAACGCAGACATCGCCGCAGCCGAATGCACTGCCGAAGAACGGGAAGAGTACGAGACGCATGTGGCCGCGGGGCTGGTGGTATTCGCGGGCGTCGACTACGGCGACATCCTGAAGGCCGCCGGAGCCGAAGCCGACGTCATCGTCTGGGACGGCGGCAACAACGACTTTCCGTTCTACAGGCCGGACATCCAGGTTGCGGTGCTCGATGCGCTGCGGGCGGACCAGGCCGAGGGGTATCACCCCGGCGAGGCGGTGCTCCGGATGGCGGATATCATCGTAATCAACAAGGTGAACGTCGCCACGGCCGAACAGGTCTCGGTGGCCGAGGCAGCAGCGCAGCGCCTGAATCCCGGCGCCCGCGTCGTCCACGGGGCGCTCCCAATACGCCTCGACGACCAGGAGGCAGTCCGCGGCAAACGGGTGTTGGTGGTGGACGACGGGCCGACCATCACGCATGGCGGGATGGCGTTTGGAGCGGGTTATGTCGCGGCGCGAGATGGGGATGCCGGGGAGATCGTCGACCCGCGGGCCAGTGCGCCGCCCTCCATCGTCGAGGTCTACGCGGCCTATCCGCACATCGAACTCGTCCTGCCAGCCGTGGGCTACGGCCCGGAGCAGGTCGCGGCGCTGCGCGAGACGATCGAGTCCTCCACCGCCGAGGTTGTCGTCTCGGGTACGCCGCTGGACCTCGCTGCCCTGACCGGTGTCTCGAAACCGGTCGTGCGGGCGCGTTACCGGTTCGAGGAGGTGGGAGAGCCGGCGCTCGAGGGGCTGATTCAGGCCGCGATCAGTCGCAGCAGCTGAACAAGCCGGAGCTTCGGGTGGGCCTTAGAGCGTGGCAACCGACGCGCCAGGTTCGGCGAAGAACCGCTTCCGCGCCCAGAGGGCCACGTAGACCAGTGCGACCAGCGCCGGGACTTCGATGAGCGGGCCTACGACACCCGCCAGCGCCTGTCCCGACGTCACGCCGAAAGTGCCGATCGCGACGGCGATCGCGAGCTCGAAGTTGTTCCCGGCGGCGGTAAACGCGAGGGTCGCCGTCTTCGGGTACGAGAGTCCCTGGGCGCGTCCCCAGGCGAACGAAATTGTCCACATCAATGCGAAGTAGGCCAGGAACGGCACTGCGATACGCGCGACATCGAGCGGCTGCGAGGTGATCGCGTCGCCCTGGATGGCAAAGAGGACCACGATGGTGAACAGGAGGCTGTAGAGCGCCCAGGGCCCGATCCGCGGGAGAAATTGCTGCTCGTACCAGGCGTCGCCCTTCTTCCGCCGGCCGATGATGCTGGTAAGAGCTCCGAGCACCAGCGGCACCCCGAGGAAAATAAGGACCGACTTTGCGATGTCCCACAGGGCGAAGTCGATTGCGGTTTGCTCCAGCCCGAGCCAGCCCGGCAGCGTCTCCAGGTAGAAGTAACCCAGCAGGGCGTACGCCGCGACCTGGAACACGGAGTTAAGGACGACCAGCACGGCCGCGGCTTCGGTATCGCCACAGGCGAGCGAGTTCCAGATGAGCACCATGGCGATGCAGCGCGCCAGGCCGACGAGGATGATGCCGGTCCGGAACTCGGGCAGGTCCGGGAGGAAGATCCAGGCGAGGGCGAACATCAGGGCCGGGCCCACGATCCAGTTCAAAAGCAGCGATGACGCGACCAGCGGCTTGTCGGCCGTCACGTCATGGAGGCGGTCGTAGCGCACCTTCGCCAGCACCGGGTACATCATCCCCAGGAGCCCGATCGCAATCGGGAGCGAAGTCTGGTCGATTTTCACACGGTCGAGCTGGTCATTGAGGTCCGGGAAGATCCCCCCGAGCGCAAGGCCGGTGGCCATCGCCAGTCCGATCCAGAGCGGCAGAAAGCGATCGACCGTCGAAAGCTGGCCGAGGAGCGAGCTTTCGAACTGATCGGGATGGGTGGACGTTTGTTGCACGGAAGGCGTGCCCCTTCGACCGTTCTGTGCGAGCCAGTCTGCCACAGCGGCGATAACGTCCCATTAACGCCAGGCGCGCACGACCAAGCCCGGTTTGGGAGCCACGAGACCCGCAAATTGCCCACTCATCGGCCGTCGCCATCGCCTGCCCGCATCGGTACGCTGGAGCGGTGCACCGGACGAACACCGCGCCGCCGTCCGACGAGTGACAACAAATTCAGACGAGGAGCGCCTGAGTGAACGCTGAGACCATCACGGTCGACGGGAACGAGGCGGCGGCGGACGTTGCCTACCGGACCGCGGAAGTCATCGCCATCTATCCGATCACGCCCTCGTCGCCAATGGCGGAGCTCGCCGACGCGTGGGCGGTGGAGGGCAAGGCTAACCTCTGGGGGACCGTGCCGCGAGTGGTGCAGATGCAGAGCGAAGGCGGCGTTGCCGGCGCGATGCACGGCGCGCTCCAAACAGGGGCGCTCACGACCACCTTCACGGCGTCCCAAGGCCTGCTGTTGATGATGCCCAACATGTTCAAGATCGCGGGAGAACTGACATCTGCCGTGATCCACGTGGCCGCCCGGACGGTCGCGACCCACGCTCTCTCGATCTTTGGCGACCACAGCGATGTCATGGCAGTCCGCAGTACAGGCTGGGCCATGCTCTGCGCGTCTTCCGTACAGGAGGCTCATGACTTCGCCCTGATCGCGACGGCAGCCACGCTCAAGTCGCGCGTGCCTTTCCTCCACTTCTTCGATGGATTCCGGACCTCGCACGAGCTGAACAAGATTTCGCGGATGGACGACAAGGTGCTGCACACGTTGATCGACGAGCACCTCGTGCGGGAGCATCGCGAGCGCGGGCTGACGCCCGACCGGCCGGTCCTGCGCGGGTCGGCGCAGAACCCGGACGTCTTCTTCCAGGCGCGCGAGGCCTGCAACCCGTTCTACGAGGCAGTCCCGCACCTCGTGAGCGAGACCATGGACCAGTTCGCCGCGGCGACGGGACGCCACTACCGGCCGTTCGAATACTTTGGTGCACCCGACGCAACGCGAGTGGTCGTGCTCATGGGTTCCGGCTGCGGAGCCGCCGAGGAGGCGGTTGAAGCGCTGCTTGCGGAAGGCGAGAAGGTGGGCATGGTGAAGGTGCGCCTCTACCGCCCGTTCGAAGGTGAGGCGTTTGTGGCGGCACTTCCGCCAACCGTCGAAACCATCGCCGTGCTCGACCGGACCAAGGAGCCGGGAGCGCCCGGCGAGCCGCTCTACCAGGACGTGGTAACCGCCCTGGTCGAACAGTCGGGGGCCAGTGGCGGTCTTGGCCGGTTCCCGAAGGTCGCGGGGGGACGGTACGGGCTGGCATCGAAGGAGTTCACGCCTGCCATGGTCGCTGGGGTGTTCGCCGAGCTGGCGAAGCCCCGACCGAAGGACCACTTCACCATCGGCATTGTCGACGACGTTTCGCACACGAGCATCGCCTATGAGCCGGGTTGGCACGGCGAACCGCCAGCGACGGTCCGCGCGGTGTTCTATGGGCTGGGCAGCGACGGCACCGTCGGCGCCAACAAGAACACCGTGAAGATCATTGGTGAGCAGACTCCGCTGCACGCGCAGGGGTACTTCGTGTACGACTCGAAAAAGGCGGGGGCGACCACCGTCTCCCACCTGCGCTTCAGCCCCGCGCCGATTTGTTCGACGTACCTGATCCGGCGGGCGACCTTCGTGGCTTGCCACCAGCCCCACCTGCTGGACGAGTTCGATGTCCTCGAACTTGCGGAAGAACGGGCGACATTCCTGTTGAACAGCCCATACGGCCCGGAGGAGGTTTGGGAGCATCTCAACACCGAACTGCAACAGGGGCTGATTGCGAAGAACATCCGCTTCCTCGTCGTCGATGCGTCGCGGGTGGCGAGCGATGCCGGGCTTGGCAGCCGGATCAACACGGTGCTCCAGACCTGCTTCTTCGCGATCTCGGGGGTGCTGCCAGCGGATGAGGCGATCGCCGAGATCAAGGCAGCCGTCCGCAAGAGCTATCACAGCCGGGGCGAGCGGATCATCGAGCGGAACTACGCGGCCATCGACGCGGCGCTCGCCGGTCTCCAGGAGGTGCCGCTCGCAGGGCGCGTGCCGGAGGGCCGGAGCCGCCCGCCGGTTGTCCCCGTCGACGCGCCGGACTTCGTCCAGCGGATCACCGCGATGCTGATCGCCGGAAAGGGGGACCTGCTGCCGGTCAGCGCGATGCCGGTGGACGGGACCTTCCCAACCGGCACGGCCCGCTGGGAGAAGCGCGGGATCGCAAGCGAAATCCCCATCTGGGACCCGGCGATCTGCATCGAATGCGCGAAGTGCGCGCTGGTCTGCCCCCACGCGGCCATCCGCATGAAGGTCTTCGAGCCATCCGAACTCCCGGAGGCCCCCACCGGCTTCCGGCACCGCGAGTGGAACGGCCACGACCGCCCCGGCACGGTGATGACGATCCAGGTGGCGCCTGACGATTGCACGGGGTGCGGCATCTGCGTGGACGTGTGCCCGGCCCGCGACAAGTCGATACTGAAGCACAAGTCCATCAACATGGAGCCGCGCACCGAACACCTGGCGGTTGAGCGCGAGAGCTTCGCGTTCTTCAGCGGCATTCCTGCTCCGGCGCGGAGCGAGACGCGCACCGACACGATCAAGGGCTCCCAGATGATCGAGCCGCTGTTCGAGTTCTCGGGAGCGTGCGCAGGCTGTGGCGAAACCCCCTACCTGAAGCTATTGACGCAGATGTTTGGCGACCGCCTGCTCGTGGCGAACGCAACCGGGTGCTCATCGATCTATGGAGGCAACCTCCCGACAACCCCGTGGTCGGTGGGGGCGGACGGCCGTGGCCCGGCATGGTCCAACTCACTCTTCGAAGACAACGCCGAGTTCGGCCTGGGAATGCGGCTCGCGCTCGACCAGCAGACGGCGCTGGCACAGCACCTCCTGCACGGCCTCGCCAGCCACCTTCCCGGAGGTCTGGCGCTGGCACTCCTGGAAGACCAGGACCGGACGGACACGGGCATCGCCGCGCAACGTGCGCGCGTCGAAGAACTGAAGCTGTGGCTGGAGACCCGCCAGGAGATGCCGGCAGCCCTGGCCCTCGTCGCACTTGCGGACTTCCTGGTGAAGAAGAGCGTCTGGATCGTTGGTGGAGATGGCTGGGCGTACGACATCGGGTTCGGCGGGCTGGACCACGTGCTGGCGACCGGCAAGGACGTGAACATCCTGGTCCTCGACACCGAGGTCTACTCCAACACCGGCGGGCAGGCATCGAAGTCGACCCCGCGAGCCGCGGTCGCGAAGTTCGCCGCGTCAGGCAAACGCGTCGGCAAGAAAGACCTGGGCATGATCGCCTCGGCGTACGGGAACGTGTACGTTGCGAGCGTCGCGCTCGGGGCGGACAACGCGCAGACCATTAAAGCCTTCGCGGAGGCGGAAGCGCACCACGGGCCGTCAATCATCCTGGCGTACAGCCACTGCATCGCCCATGGGATTGATATGCGCACGGCCATGTCGCACCAGCGGGAGGCGGTCCAGAGTGGCTACTGGCCACTGTTCCGCTTCAAGCCGAGCACCGACGAGTCCGGTGCGACGCCTCTTCACCTGGACTCCAGGAAACCCTCGATCCCGTTCCGGGAATTCGCCGCGAAGGAGGCGAGATTCGGGATGCTGAAGCTCGCCAACCCCCACGATGTCGAACAACTGATGTCCATGGCCCAGGCCGACATCGACGAGCGCTGGCACTTCTACGAGCAGCTCGCGGTGGTGGAGCGCACCGCACCGGGCGTGCTCGAAGAGCCAACGGAAGAGGAGCACCCAGACCTGCACGGAGAGATGGGCTATGACTGACCTGAGTACCGGCTACCTCGGCATGCGCCTTCGGAACCCTCTCGTGGTTTCCGCCTCTCCGCTCTCCGACAGGCTCGAGACGTTACGGCAGCTCGAGGCGTGCGGCGCGGGCGCGGTGGTGATGCGGTCGCTATTCGAAGAACAGATCGAGCACGAATCGTTCGACCTCCACGAGCTGCTGGAACAGTGGACCGGCGGCAACTTCGAGGCGCAGGACTTCTTTCCCGCGATCGCCGACTACAAGACCGGGCCGGCGACGTACCTGGAGTCGATCGAAGCCGCCAAACGCGAGCTCTCCATCCCCGTGATCGGGAGCCTGAACGGTGTGACGACCTCCGGATGGACGCACTACGCGCGCCTCATCCAGGAGGCGGGGGCAGATGCTCTGGAGCTCAACATCTACCTCGTCGCGGCCAACGCGGACGACACGGCAGCGACGGTGGAGGAGCGGTACATCTCACTGGTCGCTGCTGTCCGCGACACGCTGTCAATCCCGCTGGCGGTGAAGATCGGGCCGTACTTCTCGGCACTCCCGGATATGAGCCGGAGGCTGGTGGCCGCCGGCGCCGACGGACTGGTGCTGTTCAACCGCTTTGTCCAGCCCGACATCGACCTCGAGACGCTGACAGTCGTCCCGCGAGTACGCCTGAGCACGCCGGCCGAGCTGACGCTGCCGCTGCGCTGGATCGCAATTCTTCGGGGCCAGGTGCAGACGTCGCTCGCCGCGACGACGGGCATCCACAGCGCCGAGGACGTACTGAAAGTCCTCCTCGCCGGCGCGGACGTGGCGATGATGGCATCGACGCTCCTGCTCCACGGCCCGGACCGCCTCTCGCAGGTCCACTCCGACATCACCAGGTGGCTGGTGGAGCACGAGTACGAGTCGGTTGAACAGCTGAAGGGCAGCCTCAGCCAGGCAGCCTGCCCCGACCCGGCCGAGTTCGAACGGGCGCACTACATGAAGGCGCTCGTGTCGTACTCGGGCGCGGTACCCGGCGTTCGCTCCTGAAAGCCCGCGAACGCGGCGGTGGACCGCCCTCGGCGGCCCACCTCGGAGCGCCTGGCAGCGGCTTCCTTAACGCCTCCCCAACTCAACATACTTCTGACCGCGTGCCCCGGTGTACACCTGGCGCGGGCGGGCGATCTTCTGCTCCGGATCGGTCACCATCTCGCGCCACTGGGCGACCCAACCGGCCGTGCGCGGAATGGCGAAGAGCACGGGGAACATTTCGACCGGAAAGCCGAGGGCCTGGTAGATGAGCCCGGAGTAGAAGTCGACATTCGGGTACAGCTTGCGCTCGATGAAGTAGTCGTCCTCGAGCGCGATGCGCTCCAGTTCGAGGGCGATATCGAGGAGCGGGTTGCGGCCCGTAACGTCGAAGACCTCGTCGGCGGTCGCCTTGATGATGCGGGCGCGGGGGTCGTAGTTCTTGTAGACCCGGTGGCCGAAGCCCATCAGGCGGCGTTCGCCGGCCTTCACGTGCTTCACGAACTCCGAAACGTTCCGCACGTCGCCGATCTCGTTGAGCATCAGGAGCACGGCTTCGTTGGCGCCGCCGTGCAACGGCCCGTAGAGGGCGGCCGCGGCTGCGGCCGTTGCGACGAACGGGTCGGGCCGCGAGCTGCCGACGGCGCGCATGGCGTTCGCGCTGCAGTTCTGTTCGTGGTCGGCGTGGAGGATGAAGAGCACGTTCAGGGCGCGCTCAATCACGCTGCTCGCGACGTAGCTCGACTCCGACATGCGCCAGAGCATGCTTGCGAAGTTGCCCGCGAACGTAAGGTCGTTGTCCGGGTAGACGTAGGGCAGGCCCCGGCTGTGGCGGTAGGCAAACGCGGCCAGCGTGGGTACCTTGGCGATCAGGCGCCACGTCTGCAGGTCGCGCGAGGCGGCGTCATCCACATCCTTGGCATCGGGGTAGAAGGTCGACAATGCGGCGACCGAGCTCACCAGCACGCCCATGGGATGGGCGTCATAGCGGAAGCCTTCCATAAACCGCCGGACGTTCTCATGGACGAATGTGTGAAACGTGATGTTGTGCGTCCACTCCTTGAGCTCGGCGGCCGAAGGCAGGTGGCCGTGGACAATGAGGAAGGCGGTCTCGAGGTAGGTGCTCTTCTCGGCGAGTTCTTCGATCGGGTAGCCGCGGTATTCGAGGACGCCCGCGTCGCCATCGATGAAGGTGATCTCGCTGCGGCACGAGGCGGTGTTCGTGAAGGCCGGGTCATAGACCATGAGGCCGAAATCGTCAGCGGACGTGCGCATCCGGCGGAAGTCCATCGCCTTGACGGTCCCGTCCTGGATGGGGACTTCGTAACGCTCTCCGGTCCGGTTATCGACGACGGTCAGGGTTTCAGCACTCACGCGAAGCATCTCCTCTTGCGCAATCCCGGCATTGCAGCCGACGTCTGCCAATGGTACGACCCGCGCCAGCCGCCGGTCATGGCCATCCGGCCGTGGCTCCGGGGACCAGAGGTACCGGTTGCACATACAACTGATCTCCGTCCGGGCTAGTGATGTTCGTTCCTCCCCTCCTGGCTGGTTGGGACCAGCAGGAGCGATTCGAGGAGTGAAAGGAGCCACGCTCCGGCCGCCTCGAACGACATCCCGTAGCCGTCTGCGAGCTGGAAGTAGGTTTCATTGCTCGTCAGGACCGCAAGTGCGCGGGCGGCCTCTTCTGGCGGAAGGCCTGCGGGGAGCAACCCCTGCTCGCCGAGAGCCATGGCTACACCGCGCATCCCCTCCCGGTGGCGGCGGCGCCCCTCTTCCAACAATTCAGCCATTGCGGGTTCCGACGCCGCACCGGCGTGGACCGCGCGGATGATGTCCGCGCATCGCTGATTGATCTGCGTGGTCAGCTGGACCGCCAGGCGAAGCAATTCGGCCCCATCGGCCGCATCGGCCATCTCGGCTTCGATGGCAGCGACACCACCCTCCTCGTCCACCAGGTCGTTGATGGCCCGCAGGAGGTCTTGCTTCGAGCCGACGCTGGCGTAGATGGTCTGGACCACCACGCCCGCTTCGCGCGCGATGTCCTGCATCGACGTCCTGGCGTAGCCGTCCCGCGCGAAACAGCGGCGCGCCGCGTCTACGATGTCGCGCCGGGTCTGGGCAGCCTGCAGTCGCCGCCGTGGTGATCGGTACTGAGACATAGGCCTTGACTCTGAGTTGAGTACCTATATATTCACCGGAATGTTGTTCCAGTGACCGTAGGTCCTGCCAAGAGACTAGCACCGCGAACGATAATCTGCGCATGAGGTAAAGCAATGGAGAGAGTCATCGTCAACCCCTGGAAGTGGCAAGACGAGTTCGGATTCGTCCAGGCGAACAAGCTGACCGGGCCCGGTCAACTTCTCATCTGTTCCGGCCAGGCTTCGCAAGGCGAAGACGGCGCCCCACTGCACGCGGGAGACATGCAGCTCCAGACCGCACGGGCCCTGGCCAACCTGGAGACCGTCCTGGAGCGCGCGGGAATGGCTCTGGCCGACGTGGTCCGCGTCGTCATCTACACGACGGATGTGGACCGGTTCCTGGCGGAAGGCATCGAGACCTGGGGGCGGCGCCTCGGGGAGGCCGGCTGCCGCCCGGCCACGACGCTCCTGGAGGTGGCCCGCCTTGCCTATCCAGAACTGCTCGTGGAGTTCGAAGCCACTGCGATGGCGTAGCCGGCCCTTGTGGGGCCGGAATTCCGGCGGCTGCCAGGCAGCGAGATGCGCGGGACCGTCCGGGCCAGGTTGCGATCGGCATCGGCCGGTGGCAGTGTTAGGCAGCCGCCGGAATCTTCCGTGGAGAGTGTGGGTGTGAAGCTCGGCATCAGTGTTGGATATTCAGGGGCCGACATGCGGCTCCCCATCGAAAAGGTCCTCCGCGCCGAGGAGCTCGGCTACGACTCCGTCTGGACGGCGGAAGCCTATGGTTCAGACGCCGTCACGCCGCTGGCATACATCGCCGCGCTGAC
>CAUJEQ010000177.1 GCA_963169135.1 Chloroflexota bacterium | reverse complement strand
CAGGTTGTCCGGCTCGCCGTCGTACCAGCCGCCGTACAGCCGCCAGACGTTGCGCACCAGGAACTGCGGGTCGTCGTAGACCGGGCGCAGGTAGGGCTTTTCGAGCAGGTGCTTCGGGAACTCGACCTCGTGGATCACCCGGTCGAGTGTGCAGCCGGTGTTCATGAGCGCCAGCACCTGCGATTCGATCGAGTCGAGCAGTTCGGCCGAATCGAGCAGCGCCGCCCGGATGCGGTCGGCCCCGAAGATGGGCAGGCCGTGGCCGGAGAGCATGATCTCGGCCCCGAGCGCGGCCATGCGCCGGAGCGCCGCAGCCCATTCGCCCGAATAGCGCTGGACCTTCTGCGGGTTGCCCGCGTTCGGCACGGCGTAGATGAAGAGGTCACCGGGCGAAAGCAGTTTGCGCTCGGGAATCCAGGTCCAGGTGGCGTCCTCGGTCTCGCCGCGGGCGTGGTTCAGCTCGAACGTGAGCTCGCCGCAGGTAAACGTGAGGCGGTCCTTGTAGGTGACATCGGCGTAGCGGTAGTGCTCCGGCCACTGGAACTGGGGCAGGTCGATGGCGAACTGGCGGCGGTTGATGGCCGTGTTCCAGCCCCTGCTGCGCTTGTAACGGTCGAAGTGCCAGGCCAGCGCCTCGTGCCCGTACACCAGCGGGCGGCCCCAGCCCTTCGCCTGCGCTTCCTGTTCGAACGGCCCCATGCCGAAGATGTGGTCGACGTGGTGGTGGGAGAACACGGCCGCGCGGAGGGGGGCTTCGGGGCGCCATTTCCGCACCTCGCCGTGGAGCGGGAGGGTGTCGTTGATGGCGCCCGTGTCGAGCATGACGAGCCCGTCGCCTGTATCGATCGTGTTCGCGCTGGCGATGCCCTTGTAATAGAGGAGGCCGGGCGCAATCTCCTGGCCCTCGGGCTGGCGCCAGCCCACGGGGTGGACCTCCTGGGTGGAGACCTGGCCGTTCCAGATGCGTTCTGCGAGGTCGCGGATGTCTACCATTGAGTCCTCCGTGGGGAATTGCTGAGGTATCTACGCTTTTCTAGGGGAGCAGAAGAATGAGGCGGGCTTTTCTAGTTTGGACAGGAAACGAGAAATCGGGCCTGCGTGACGCGGCATTCTACGCCGGTGAGATGATCAGGGGCTGTAGACCATCTCGATGAGTTCGGCCGCCACCCAACGTTGGGGATAGCCGATTGGTAGCTGCCGGATGATTCCCAGCCTGGTGAGCGTATCCAGCGCACCTTTGGCCGTGCGGTAGTCCCTGCCGATCGCAGCCGCAAGCTCTGGGGCGGTCACATACACGCGCTCAAGCACAACGTTGAGGGCAGTGAGAGCGGCCTGCGACTTTGAGGCTGCTTCGACACGCCGGGAATACTCAGCCCGTAGGCTCAGGAGCTTCTCGACGCGGGCGCGGGCGTCAGTAGCCTGGTGGATCACCGCCTGGAGGAAAAACTGCACCCAGGCGGACCAGTCGCCGTGGGTGCTCACGGCCTTTAGGAGGTCGTAGTACTCGTCGCGCCGGCTTTCGAAGTAGGAGCTGAGATAGATGATCGGACGGTCCACGGCGCCTGTCGACAACAGGTACAGGGGTATCAGCAGCCGTCCAAGCCTGCCATTCCCGTCTTCGAACGGGTGGATGGCCTCGAACTGGTAGTGAATGAGCGCGGCTGCGACGAGCGGCGGCAGGTCACTCCCCGCGGCGGCGTACTGGACCAGGTTTTCCATGAGGTCGGGCACATACTCCGGAGGCGGAGGGGTGTAACGGGCCTCTTCTGGTGAATCGCCCTTCTTGCCAATGCCAACGAGCTTGTTGCGAAAGCGCCCGGGATCCTTATCGGCACCTCGCGTCCCTTCCAGCAACTCCTGGTGGAGGGCCCTGATGAAGTAAGTGCTCCATGGCTGGCCGTCAACGATTGCGTCGCGCCCCTTGTAAAGCGTCTCGACGTAGCGAAGCACTTCGAGGTTCGCCTCGGCCCTTTCGCGATCCCGAGGTGGGCCGGCAGATCGCTGGAGCAGCACTTCTTCAATCAACGTGTGCGTGCCCTCGATGCGATTGCTCTCCACTGCTTCCCGCGTCAGCAAAGGCCCCATCACCAGTTGCTCGTTGTTGATAAGACGCGCCTGCCCGACCAACTCGCCCAGTCTGCGCGATGCCGCATCCAGGAGTGCCACCAACTCCCACGTCATCGGCGGCTTCAGGCCCAGTGGGTCAGGGACAAAAGCCCAGCCTTTCTCGATAGTGACCAGCTTGCCGGGCGATGCGTCCGTAAACTCGGAAGGCTTCACACTTTGGATTTTCCGGTGATTTCTCCAAACTGTCGAGCCCAGTTATGCAGAACCTCCAATCGGCGCACCCCAGTGATCCAATTCGGCCTGACCGCCATATCGCTCACCAACCTTAGCCGATATGCACAACCTCCAATCTGCCGCCCGCACTTTGGAGTTTTCGCCGTTTTGTCCAAACTGACCGCCACTATCGCGCGGGCGCGAGTTGCGGCTCCTCGTTCGGCGCGCGCCCGATCTTGCTGCTCGGCCACCAGCTCGCCATCGCCTTCCCGACGATCAACTCTTCGCGGACCGGCCCGAACACGCGGCTATCCAGGCTGTTGTTGCGGTTGTCGCCCATCATGAAGTACATGCCTTCGCCGATGGTCAGCTCCGGCAGGTCGCCCCGCCATGGCTCCTTCACGTAGGGCTCGATCAGTGCCCGGCCGTTGATGTACACCACCCCGTCCCGGATGCGCAGCGTGTCGCCCGGTATGCCGATGACCCGCTTCACCAGGTCCCGCTCTTGCCCGGTCATCGGGTGGTGGAGGATTACGATGTCGCCGCGTTCGGGGCCATGGAAAACATGCCGCTCCGCGGGCTCGCCGGGGTCCCAGGACGGTACCCATCGCGCCAGTGCCTGCACATCGATCTTCGAATAGAGGAGCGAGTTCACGAGCAGGAACTCGCCGTCTTCCAGCGTCGGGTCCATCGAATGGCCTTCCACGCGGTAGTGCTGGACGCTCGCGCGGACGGCGAGGAACACGAGGATGGCCAGCAGCGCGGTCTCGATGATTTCGCGAGCGAGCAGGCGTCCGGTGATCTTCTCCACGCGTGCTCCGGGCTGCTCCGCGGGCGTCGGCCGGAACCCGGGCAGTGCCGGTGGCTCAGCTTCGAGCGGGAAGAAGGCGCCGGGCATCGCGGACTCGGACCGGCCAGCAGCCCCGTGTTGGGGCGCCCAGCGGCCGGCGTCGCGCAGCAGCCAGGCTGCCACCGTCTCGCCTGCCTCAGGAACTGACCCGGCCGCGTCCTCGGCCAGCCAGTTGCCCTGGGGGTCGGCCACGTCCGCATCATCACTGGACGCGATCGGCTGCGTACCATGGGGCCATTCCAACCGCCGTTGGGGCTCCGGCGTGTTGCTCATGGTCTGATTAGGCCACATGGGTTGGGCAGCGGCCAGTTAAGGTTGCCAGCGGGTGACAGCACAGCATCTTCTTCAGGTTCGGCGGTCACCCCCGCGCTCAACACATCAGCCCTGCTCCAGCCACTGGTTGAACCTCGGCTCGCGCCGTTCGCGGAAGGCGGCAACGCCCTCGCGCGCGTCGGGGTGGTGGTCCCCGATGGCGGTCTTGGCGGCGATGTCGTCGAGGGCGTGCGCCCAGGTCATCTCCGCGGCGTTGTAGATGGTGCGCTTCAGCAGCCGCATCGCCACCTGCGGGCCGTTCGCCAGCTCAGTCGCGAGCGCCATCGCCCGCCCGGCCAGCTCACTCTGTTCGACCACCTCGTGCACGAGCCCGAGTCCGAGCGCCTCATCCGCGCTCACGATCCGTTTGCGCATCAAGAAGTCCATCGTCTTCGCGACCCCCATCAGCTGGACCAGCAGGTACTGGCCGCCCTCGTCTGGTAGCAGGCCGAAGCGCAGCGTGGCGCTCCCAAGCCGCGCCTCTTTCGAGGCGATCCGGAAGTCGCACGAGAGTGCCAGGGAGAGCCCGGTCTGGATCGCGATCCCGTTGATGGCCGCGATGCTGAGCTTGTCGAGGTTGCGGACGGCCGAGTTGAGCGTTTGCGAAAGCACGCGCAGCCCCTCGTACGTGCTGATCGCCTCGCGGTGGCCCGGGAAGATATCGGGCACGAGCTGGGCGCCCGAGGGCAACGGCCGCCCCGTGATGTCATCGCCCGCGCTGAA
>CAUJEQ010000176.1 GCA_963169135.1 Chloroflexota bacterium | reverse complement strand
ATTGGGAAGCCATTCCGGTTGCGCAGAGCGCGCAGATCGGCCTCGGGCCAGGCGCGGTCGTGCTCCGTCAGGCAGATGCCGTCGAGCCCGCGTTCGCGCGCGAGCACCACGAGCTGGTCGGCTTGCAGGGCGCTGCAGGTGCTCAAGGGAAGGGTGTGGCAATGGAGGTCGATCAGCACGCTGGCGGGTTAACGCGGCAGTTTCATGCCGTAGATTTCGCCAAGCAGGTCGAGGAACGCCGCCATCGGGCCCGACTGCGGCTTGTTGCGCCGGTACATCACGGCGATCTCGCGCTCGACCGGTTCTGCCGACTCGATGTGCACCTTGTGGAGCGTACCCAGCCGGATCTCGCGCTCGACCGAGACTTCGGGGAGCAGCGCGATCCCCAGGTTCGCCTCCACCATCTTCTTGGTCGCCTCGATCGAGTCGAGCTGCATCTGCTGCTGGGGCACCACCCCGAGGTCGCGGAACAGCCCGAGGATCATGCTGTAGTACCCCGAATCACGGTCGAACAGGATCAAAGAGTCGTCCGCGAGGTCCTCGACCTTCACCGACCCGCGCTTCGCATACCTGTGCTGCGACGACACCACCAGCACGAGCTCGTCGTGGTAAAGCGTGACAGTCCGCACATCAGGGTGATTGATCGGCCGCCCGATCCCGACCTGGACATCGTCGTCGAGCACCATCTGCAGCACTTCATCGCTGTGCCCGGTGCGAACCAGCACATCAACGCCCGCGTGGTTGTCGCGGAAAACCTTGAGCAGCCGGGGCAGCACATACGTCCCGACGGCGGGTGCCGTGCCGATCATCAATCTCCCCGCGGTGCCGTCTCGGGTACCTTCGAGCACCATCAGGCCGTCATTGAGTGTCCGGAGGACGCGCTGGGCGTAGGGAAGGAACGATCGGCCGGCGTCAGTGAGCTTCACGCCCCGGCCCATGCGTTCGAACAACGCCTGTCCGACCTCGCGCTCGAGCGACTGGATCCGGTTACTGAGTGATGGCTGGGCGACGTTGAGTAAATCGGCCGCCCGGCTGAAGCTCCCGCTGTCCGCGGCCGCGATGAATGCGTCTAGCTGGGCCAATTCCATGGATGGCTCACCCGCGAGCGATAGTGTCTCGCTATGCCTCCAACAATAGCGCCTGCGTGAGCCATAGGCTAGGGCTTGGCATCCATCAGCTTAATCGGGTACGCGGCAGTGTTAGTCGAAGTAGCGCCCGAGCACCCAGTTCATGACATCCCGGACGGTGATCATCCCGACCAGCTGGCCGTCGCGCATCACCGGCATGTGGCGAAATCCCCCGTCGCCCATTTTGTTCAGCGCGACGGCCATCATGTCGTCGTCACGCATCACCACCGGGTCGGGCGTCATGAACCGGGCAACCGGCTGGTCCATCACACCCGGGCGGCCCGCCACGCGGATCATCACATCGCGGTCCGTGAAAATCCCGGCGACGGTCGTGCCGTCCATGACGACGACCGCGGCGGTTGGGTCGCTCTTCATCGCGGCAATCGCCTCGCGGACCGTCTGGGTCGCCAGTACCGTGTGTGGCCGGCTCAGGCGCACGCTCGAAACGGGCAAGGACAGGTCGCTGTCGGAGACCACCTGCGAAGACTCCGGGACGTCGATGCTCCGGAGGTCCATCGTGCAGTGCTCGCAGGTGTCCACGCCCTCGATGTTCTCGGTCCCGCAGCTGGGGCAGACCACCACGTTGCGTTGTTCGGTCGACATGAGCGTTTCCTTCCGTGGCCGAAACAGCAAGGCTCCCCGGAGGGAGCCCAGACTGTACCAGATTCGCGACTGTCCTGGCCTGGGCGCCTACTCGACCACCCAGGTTTCGCCGCTGTGCAGGATCGCCGCCAGGTCGCCACGCCCTTTGGCTATGGCCTCTTCCACCTGCTGCTGGACCAGGTCGTCGAACACCGGAGCGTCGATGTCCCGGAAAACGCCGATAGGCACCGGGAAGTCGGGGTAATCCATGCCGACGAGGATGTTCGCGAGGGTGATGTCCTGGTTGTGCGCGTTGTGGACGAGCAGTCCATCGTCCGATGCGGCGTCATGCACGACTTCGGGCGTGAATCCATTGAGACGGATCCCGTTCTGGCTGTCCTTGCCATAGCGAAGCGGCTTGCCATGCTCGAGATAGACCATCCGGTCCTGCCGCACTTCCTTTTCGGCGAACGCGGCGAAGGCGCCATCGTTGAAGATGTTGCAGTTCTGGTAGACCTCGACGAACGAGATGCCCTTGTGCTGCGCGGCCTGGTAGAGGACCTCTTCCAGGTGCTTGGTGTCGCGGTCTATCGAGCGGGCCACGAAGGTGGCGCCCGCCGCCAGGGCGATCCGGATCGGGTTCAGCGGGCGCTCCGTCGTGCCATAGGGAGACGACTTGGTGACCTTCCCGAACTCGGATGTGGGCGAATACTGGCCCTTCGTCAACCCGTAAATGCGGTTATTGAAGAGGACGACAGTGAGGTCGACGTTCCGGCGCATCGCGTGGAGGAGGTGGTTGCCGCCGATGCTCAGCCCGTCGCCATCGCCGGTGATGACGAAGACCTTGAGTTCGGGCCGGGCGGTCTTGAGGCCAGTGGCGAGCGTGAGCGCGCGGCCGTGGATGCTGTGAAAGCCGTAGGTCTCTACGTAATAGGGGAACCGGCTCGAACAGCCGATGCCACTAATGAAGACCAGGTTCTCTCTTGGAACGTGAAGCTCTGGCAGCATCTTCTGCATCTGGGCCAGGATCGAGTAGTCGCCACAGCCGGGGCACCAGCGCACTTCCTGGTCTGAAACGAAATCCTTGCGGGTGAGTACTGGGAGGTCGGCGGAGATGACTCCGCTGTTTGGCACGGTTGGCGCGGTCACTGGTTAGCCTCCACTCAGGACGGACGATTGCCCGAACTCGATGGTGTATGGCCCCCGGAGCCCGAGGACTTCGTCGATCTTCCCTTCAATCTCGGAGATCTTGAAGGGCTGGCCGGAAATCTTGTTGAAGGGGATGGCGTCCACCATGAACTTACCCCGCACAAGCAAGGACAACTGCCCGGTGTTGAGTTCGGGGATGAGCACGTGCTTGTAGCGCTTCATCACCGTCTCCAGGTTGCCGGGGAAGGGATTCAGGTAGCGCAGGTGCGCCGAGGCGACACTGAGGCCGCGCTTGCGGGCGCCTTCGACGGCGCTGGTGATGGCGCCATATGTCCCGCCCCACCCCAGCACGAGCAGGTCGCCCGTCTCCGGGCCCGTAACCTCGAGGTCCGGGATGTCCTGCACCATGCCGTCGACGCGGCCCTTGCGGGCGAGCGTCATTTCGTGGTGGTTGCGCGGGTCGTAGCTGATATCGCCCGTCTGGCCGGACTTCTCGAGGCCACCGATGCGGTGGGTCAGACCCTTTTGGCCGGGCACGGCCCAGGGGCGGGCGAGCGTCGTCGGATCCCGTTCGTAGGGATTGAACTCGCCATCCTGTTCGGTGGCGTACTGCCACTCGATCTTCGGAAGGCTGGAAACATCCGGGATGCGCCACGGCTCGGAACCGTTTCCGACGTACCCGTCGCTCAGGAAGATGACCGGGACCATGTACTTGAGCGCGAGGCGGGCAGCCTCGATGGCCATGAGGAAACAGTCTGACGGGGTGCACGGCGCGACGATGCCGACGAAGCTATCGCCGTTGCGTCCGAACATCGCCTGGAGCAGGTCCGATTGCTCGGTCTTGGTCGGCATGCCCGTGCTTGGGCCCGCGCGCTGCACATCGATGACCACGAGCGGCAGCTCCGTCATCACGGCCAGGTTGAGCGCCTCGCTCTTGAGTGCCAGGCCGGGGCCGCTGGTGCCGGTGAGGCCGAGGTGGCCGCCGTAGGCCGCGCCGATGGTGGCGCCCATTGCCGCGATCTCATCCTCCGCCTGGAAGGTCTTGATTCCGAATGATTTCAACTTCGAAAGCTCGTGCAGCACGTCCGAAGCCGGTGTAATCGGGTAGCTCCCGTAGAAGAGCGGCAGCCCGCTCAGGACCGATGCGGCCACGAACCCCAGGGCGGTTGCTTCGTTTCCGCTGATGTGCCGGTAGGTACCCGGCTCGACGGTTGCCGGCGCGACGTTGTACTGCACGCGGAACATCTCGGTGGTCTCACCGAAGTTGTAGCCGGCGCGCAGGGCACGGAGGTTGGCATCGAGGATGTCGGGCCGCCGTTTGAACTGCTCGGAGGCCCACTTGATGGTTGTGTCCATCGAACGGCCGTAGAGCCAGAGAATCAATCCCAGCGCATAGAAGTTGCGCGACCGGAACTTGTCTTTCGCATTGAGCGGCAGGCCCTCAAGGGCAAGCTCGTTGAAGCGCGTGATCGCGATCGGGATGAGCTGGTACTGCGAAAGCGAGCCATCCTCAAGAGGATTTACCGGGTACGCCGCCTTCTTGAGGTTGGTGGCGTTGAACTCGTCCTCGTCTACGATCAGGAGGCCGCCGGGCCGCAGGTCGGCGACGTTGGTCTTGAGCGCCGCGGGGTTCATTGCGACAAGGACATCCGGGCGGTCGCCGGGCGTGTGGATATCAGAGCTGGAGAAGGAGAGCTGGAAGCCGGAGACGCCCGGGAGCGAGCCGGTGGGGGCCCGGATCTCGGCGGGGAAGTCCGGCAACGTCGCCAGGTCATTCCCGAAGACGGCCGCCGTCTTGGTGAACTGCGTACCCGTGAGCTGCATGCCGTCACCCGAGTCTCCGGCGAAGCGAATCGTCACACGGTCGAGCTCTTCGATAATGTGCTCGGGCTTGAGTTGCGTTTCTGTGGTCATGAGCCTCTGCTATCCACCCTCTGGTCTCTCCATCACCTGGTGAGGGCGAGGAGGCAGGTTGAGGACGTCTTCCGGGTACGCTTCCGCGAGGTCCTTCAAGAGATCCCCAAGCCGGATGAGACCAACCACCGTGTCGCCCTCTACCACAGGCAGTGTCCGGTACTGGTGCTGCTGCATCGTCGCGATTGCCTCGGCCACCGTCCTCGTGGCCTGAATCGTGCGAGGCTGTTTGGTGAGCACCGAGGTCTCAAGCGGCTGGTCCCAGTCGAAACCGTCCTCCATGCATTTCGTCAGCACATCGCGCTCCGTGAAGATGCCGGCAATCCGCCCGCCATCGACCGCAAGGACGCACGACCCGGCGCCCTCACGCATCATCTCCACGGCTGTTCTGACTGAGGTAAATGGCGAAACGGTGGCTGGCGCTGTGAGCGGCAGCTCTTGCAATCGTTGGTTAACGAACCGGCTGAGCCGGGAGCGATCCATGTGTCTTGTTCGTTCGCCTGGGCGGTTTCTGCGGGATTGAGCAGGCGGGATCGCCGCGCATCACGCTGTAGGCTCAGTGTACCCCTTTGCCGCGTATCGTGCAGACGCCCACGGTCCCCGTTTCGTGTCCGATGTGGCCCATCCGGTGCGCATTTCGATACATACCTCCTACGACTCTTCCCTATTTCCGCCGGCCTTCACCGCTCTGTCTCTGCAGGTTCACGAAACCACGGCCGATATTCCCGGTACGGTCCCTCCTCGGGAGAACGGCGCACTATGGCTTCCAAAGCACAGATTCAGACTGTCAAGGCAGACTTCCTGGACCCGTCGCTCTATGACGACGCCGGGCTGTCAGGCGTTCCCCGGCTCAGCCGGGGCACCGTCCTGGCCGCCCTCAGCCGCGCGTTCGACCTCGCAGAGGGGCGGCGTCCCGGCCACGCACAGCGGGTCGCCTACATCGGCGTGTTCCTCGCCAGCGAGCTCGGACTTGAGGCCCAACGGGTCGAGGATGTTTTCTTCGGCTGCCTGCTCCACGACATCGGCATGGCTGCCAGCGACCATGCGCCAAAGATGGACGCGTCGCGCGGCGCCAAAATCATCTCCGGCCGAAGCGGCACGGCCGACGTGCTTTCCCAGGTGCCCCCGGGTGGCTGGACGCAGGTCGTCGCAGCCATCGCCCACCACTGCGACCTCGGCGCGAAGATCGTCCGCAAGATGGGTCTCGGCGAATCGGTCGCCCGCGCGGTTGCGAGCCATCATGACTGCTGGGACGGCTCCGGCAGGGCCGGCGCACAACCGGGCGACAGGGCGCCGATGGTTGCCCGCATTGTCGCCCTCTCCGACCGGGTCGAGTCCATGATCGACGCCGAAGGTTCGCCATTGCTCGTCCGCCGCCGGGGCCCCGCCCTGGTCAAGGAAATGGGCGGCAGCGAGATCGACCCCGAACTCGCCCGCAAGATGGCCGAAATCGCCGAGCGCGACGACTTCTGGCTCGGCTTCTATGACAACGATCTGGCCGCCGCACTCATGTCGCTCAACTATGGCGGCATGATGACCCGCGAGGAGCTGTTCGACTTCCTTGGCGTAGTGAGCGACGTGGTCGATGGCCGAAACGGCCGCGAGCAGGGCCGCGGCAGGCGCGTCGCCGAGCTTGCCCGCCGCGTCGCACTCGCGTGTGACATGACCGAGCGCCGGGCCGACCTCGTGAGAGTCGCCGCGCTGCTCCAGGACGTGGGCACGCTCGGTGTCCCGGCGCACTTCTTGAGCAAGCCAGACATCCTGAGTGTGGATGAGATGGCGTCGGTCCAGCTGCACCCGGTCTATGCCCGCGACATTCTCAGCGAGATTCCGGGGCTCGGCGCCGCGTCCTGGTGGGTCGGCTGCCACCACGAGCGCATCGACGGCAAGGGCTACCCCGGCATGCTCGAAGGCGCCGAAGTTCCCGCTGAAGCCCAGATCATCGGAATGTCCGAAGCCTTCGACGCGTTGACCAGCGAGCGGCCTTACCGCCGCGCCATGTCCCAGGCCGATGCCGTGGAAGTGATGCGCGGCCTGGCCGGGACCCGATTCGACCCCTACCTCCTGGCCCGCTTCGAGAGCGTGGCCTACCCCTTCGAGGCCTGACGGCGGGCAGCCATCCCGCCTGTACAAAGCCAGGCACCCACCCGCTTTGAAGAAGGCCCGCCCACGCGGGCCTTCTTCGCTTTGAGGCGTCTTGCGGTGGCACCGTGAGAGATTGGCGCCTCGAATCGCCGATCTCCACTACAATCCGCGCAGCATCGCCGGAGGCCGCAGTTTGAACACCCGTGTGATTTCCATTTCCCGTCAGGTTGGCACGGCCGGTGAGGAAGTGGCCCAGGCCGTCGCGAAGAAGCTTGGACTGCGGTTCATCGACTACCAGATCATCCAGCGGGCCGCCGAGGAAGCGGGTGTTTCACCCGAGACCGTGAGCGAGGCGGAGCGCACCCCCTCGCTCATGACGCGGATCCTCGAGGCGCTGGCGCGCAACCCGAGCATGCCGGTCGCCGCCTGGGCCGACCCGGTGCCCCTCGCCGCGAGCCCCCTCTTTACCTCCGCCGACTACCGGAAGTTCGTCGAGGACGTCATCCGCGACCTGGCCGACCAGGGTGACTGCGTGATCGTCGGCCACGCGGCCCAGGTGATCCTTCGCGATCGATTCGATACGGTACGGGTGCTGGTCACAAGTTCGGCGCCTTCGCGGGTCCGCCGGATCAGGGCCGGCATGGGCGTCGAGGAAAAGGAAGCGCTCAAGATCATCGAAAGGACCGACAGCGAACGGCTGGATTACTTCCGCCGTTTCTACGAAACCGGATGGCTCACACCCAGCACCTACGACCTCTGCATCAGTACGGACCACCTCAAACCCGAGCAGTGCGCCGAAGTCATCGCGCGCTTCGCGGAATTGCGCTAGCAGCCCTCGCGGTATTGTCGCTCGCCCTCGGCGTCGCTTGCGGCGATGACGACGACGCCGCGCCCCAGGGCGGCGTCGCCACGACACAAGCCACGGCGGCGGACCTCCTCCCGGACCTTTCGGGCGATGGCTTCTCGCTGGTCGAGACCGGGCGAGTCCCGGGCGCGGCCGAAAGCCAGGACGCCCACGTCGCCATCTACGGGAAGCAAGGAGCCGTCAGCTCGGCCCGCGTCGAGGTCAACATGCATCCTGCTGCCGAGGCTGCGACGGACCAGTTCGGCGCCATCTCCGAAGCACTCAAGAACCCGCCACCCGACCTCTTCGGCCCCAATGCGACCCAGGCCGACAACCAGGCCGTGTTCCAGGGCGACCAGTCGCGCAGCTACGTGACCACGAAACCCGACGGGCAGGGCAACCTCGTCTATACCGACGCGTACCGCTTCGGGCGGGCCGTGGTGATCGTGTACCTCATCAGCAACGACCCGGCGGCAGCCGCGGAAGCGCGCAAGGACATCGCGGAGAAGATCTCGGCCAAGGCGAACTAG
>CAUJEQ010000175.1 GCA_963169135.1 Chloroflexota bacterium | reverse complement strand
GTGCTGAAAGTCCTGATGCCGCGCGGCGATGACAGCGCCCGGCACGAGTTCACCACGCTCAAGCTGGCCAGCGGGATTGGCTGTGCGCGGTTGCTGCGCGCTGATGTCGAGCGAAGCGTGATGCTGCTCGAACGCCTGGGCCCCGCGCTCGCCGAGCTCAACCTGCCGTTCGAGCGCCGCCGCGAGGTCCTCTGCGACACGGCGAAGAACCTGTGGCGGCCGGCTGGCGGGTATGGCCTTCCGACCGGCGCGGAAAAGGGGCGCTGGCTCGTTGAGTTCATCACTTCGGAATGGGAGTCGCTCGGGCGACCCTGTTCGGCGGAAGCCGTGGCGTACGCGCTGACGTGCGCGCGCCGCCGTATCGCCGCGCACGACGACGAGCGGGCGGTACTGGTGCATGGCGACATCCACGAGCGAAACACGCTGCAGGCGGACTCGGGCTTCAAACTCATTGACCCTGACGGGTTGCTCGCAGAACCCGAATATGACCTCGGGGTCATCATGCGCGAGGACCCGGTCGAACCGGACAAAGAAGACCCGCTGGAATCCGCTCGCTGGCTCGCCCTGCGGACCGGCCGCGACACCATGGCGATCTGGGAGTGGGCGACGGTGGAGCGACTTTCGACGGCGCTGGTGTGCACCAGGCTGGGCTACGAGCCGACGGGGCAACGGCTGCTGCAAGCTGCCGAGCGCGCCCCGTACGTCTGAACCGCCGGTGCCGGCCCCGGAGTCCGTTCAGCGCGCCTCGCCGCGGATCACATTCGTGCAGGCGCCGGTGAAGATGTTGGCCTGCATTTCGATGCCGCCGGCGTCCCGCACCCAGGTGATGCGGTTGTCGTCACGCCGGAACCACTGGTCCTGGCTGCGCACGAGGCGGTGGGTAGCGATCTTCGTCTTCTCGATGGCCTCCGCGAGCGGCAGCTCACCGCGCAGGTAGCGCACAACTTCGGCATAGCCAATGGACGACAGCGCGGGCGCCCCGGCGGGTACGCCGGCGTCGAGCAAGGCCTGGACCTCCTCGATGAACCCGGCGGCGAACATCGCATCGACGCGCCGGTCGATGCGCGGGTAGAGCTCGGCGCGGGGCAGGTCGACGCCGAACAGCCGGAACTCGAAATCGGGCGTGCCCTTCCGTTGCCAGTCGGAGATGGGCCGGCCGCTCTTTTCGTAAACCTCGATGGCGCGGACCACGCGGCGCACGTTGCGGCCGTCGATCCGTTCGGCAGCAAGAGGGTCAACGGAAGCCAGGCGGGTGTGGAGCGCCTCCCAGCCATTCACGGCGGCGAAGGCTTCGAGCTGGCGGCGAAGCGCTTCGTCGGGAGCGACCTCGGGCACCTGCCAGTCTTCGAGCAACGCCCAGACGTACTGAGGCGTACCGCCCACCAGCCAGGCGAAGGCACCGCTGCCCCAGACCTGTTCGAGCGCAGCGCGGGCATCTCGTTGGTACGCCACGAGGCTGTAGCCCTCACGCGGATCAGCGATGTCGTAGAGGTGGTGGCGGACCAGGCGGCGGTCGGCGGCCGAGGGCTTTGCCGTGCCGATGTCCATGCCCCGGTAGACCTGGCGGCTGTCGGCGTTGACGATCTCGCCGCCCAAACGTTGCGCCAGTTCGAGGGCGATGGCGGACTTGCCCGTGCCCGTCGCGCCGACGATGGCGACGAGGCGCCGCCGCATCAGGCTCGCGCCGCCGCGCAGATCGCGGCGAACTGATCGGCCTTGAGCGATGCGCCTCCGACAAGGGCGCCATCGATGTCCGGTTGGGAAAGCAAGGATGCGGCGTTCTCGGGGTTCACACTTCCACCGTACTGGATCCGGATCGCCGCAGCTGCGGCGGGCGCGATCTCTCGGAGCACACCGCGGATGTAGGCGCAAGCTTCCTGTGCGACCTCGGGCGTCGCCGTTTCGCCGGTGCCGATGGCCCAGACCGGCTCATAGGCGATGGTGACGCGGGCGGAGAGCGTGAGGCCGGTCAGTCCCGCGCGAAGCTGCCGATAGAGCACGCTCTCGGTCTGGCCGGAACGGCGCTCCTCCAGGAGCTCGCCAACGCAAACGATCGGGTCCATGGGCGAAGCCAGAACTGCAGCAATTTTGCGGTTCACCCATTCGTCGATTTCGCCGAAGAACTGGCGGCGCTCGCTGTGCCCGATGATGACGTGCGAGCAGTAATCAGCCAGCATGGCGGCGCTGACCTCGCCGGTGTACGCGCCCTTCGGCTCCCAGTAGACATCCTGAGCGCCAAGGCGGACGTGGGAGCCACGCAGGGCATCGCGCACGCCGCCGAGGTGTGGGAACGGCACGCAGACGGCAACATCGCAGGGCGCGGCGGCGGTTTCCGCGGCGACCGCACGGGCGAGTGCGACAGCCTCGGCTTCGGTCGTGTTCATCTTCCAGTTGCCGGCGACGAATGGCCTGCGCATATCAGCTCTCCTGGTGGTCCGCGGGCGCGGACGGTGCGAAATGGGCGATAAGCCGCCCGGGATCCCGGACGCTCAGGCGGAGGCGCTTCGCCCGGATCGGGAGGATGCGGGGGATGACCCACACGCGCAACGGCTCGGCGAGTTCGAACTGGGCGGAGGCGCCCGTTGCGGTGGCAAGCATGACCGTGCCGGCAAGGTCGGTACGGATGCCGAGCCCCTGCCACCAGCGGTGGTTCGCGATGCCCGC
>CAUJEQ010000174.1 GCA_963169135.1 Chloroflexota bacterium | reverse complement strand
CGCGGGCGGGCTCATCAGCGCTCGGATGCTCAGCGTCCCCGGGGCGTCCCGCTGGTACGACGGCGGTATCGTGCCCTACGCCGGCGCCCACCGCTGGGAACAGCTCAACCTTGACCGTGAGATCGCGCGCGAACACGGCGCGGTGAGCCCTCAATGGGTCTCCGCGACTGCCGAAGGTCTGCGCAGCGCCATGGGCGCCGCATGGGCCGTCGCCGAAAGTGGAATCGCTGGACCGCAGGGCAGCCGCCGCTCGCCGAAGCCGGTCGGCTCTGTCGTGATAGCCGTCTCCGGCCCGAACGGCACGGTGACCGAAGAGCACGTCTTCCCGGTCACCCGCGCCGAGGTGATGGTGCGGATCAGCGAGCGGGTGCTCGAGTTACTTCGCGACCAGGTGAAGGTGGCTCGGTAGATCGTGACGCCCGGGAACCAAACGCGCACGCGATGCGATGCGGGATGTTGGCCGTGTGGTTCCTCCCTGGGGACTATACCGCCGTCGGTCGCGAACGTGGCACCGGTCGGGACGACGGCGCCAATACGCCACTGCGTGGCCGTTCTGGGCGCTGGGAGCTGTCGCCACGGCCTGGAGCGACCCAACGAATCCTTTCGCCGGGAGGGCCCAGGCCCACTCCATGGCCCCACCCCGTTAGAATCGCCCTCGTATGAAGCTCCGGATTGCCAGAACGCGACGAGATCTCCGTTCCAGCCTATGGTTCATTCCGTCGCTCTGCGTCGCCGGCGCATTCGTCCTGGCGGAGGCCGCCCTTCGCATTGACCGGCGCCTTGATCCGGAAGGGGCGGATTGGTTCCTGTTCGGCGGCGGCATCGAGAGCGCTCGCCAGGTCGTCGACACGATCGCCACCTCGATGCTGACGTTCACTGGTCTGGTTTTCACGGTTACCATGCTGGTGCTTCAGCTGGCGAGCAACCAGCTCTCTCCGCGGGTGATGCGGACGTTTCTTCGGGACCGCGGCAACCAGACAGTCCTTGGCGTCTTCATCGGGACTTTCGTCTACGCGCTGCTTGTCCTGCGGCGAATTACGACGGCAGCCGACGGTGAGCCGTTTGTGCCGGCACTGTCGGTGTGGTTGGCGCTGGTTCTCGTGCTCCTGTGCATCGGCCTTTTCGTTTACTACATCCACCACATTGCCCAGTCGATCCGGCCTGTAGCCGTAATGGAACGCGTGGCCGCCGAGACCCGGCACGCCCTCGACCAGCTCTACCCGGCTGGCGTCGGCGAGAGCACGGACCCGGAAGCCCAGTCAGTCACTCCGGCAGCCACGGCGGTGGTTGTTTCTCCCGGCCCATCTGGCCTCCTCACGGGCGTGGATGAAGAACGGATAGTCAGGGCGGCGCGTGACGCCGGCTGTGTCATCGAACTGCGGGCCTGCGTCGGAGATTTTGTCCGCGAGGGAGCACCCCTGTTCACGGTCAGAGGCCCATGGGATGGCACTGCCGCCGGCGCTATCCAGGCGTCGGTGGGCTTTGGCTGGGAACGGACGATGGACCAGGATGCCGGATTCGGCTTCCGCCAGCTTGTGGACATCGCTCAGCGCGCCCTGTCGCCGGGGATCAATGATCCAACCACTGCCGTCCAGGCGATCGACCACGTCCATGGCTTGCTCGGTAGGCTCGTCTTGCGCTCAATGCCCTCATCTCTGCGAGAGGTGGGTGGCGGTGCGGCTGTACTCCTGCCCCGTCCGGGCTGGTCCGATTACGTGACCCTCGCCTGCGACGAGATCCGCCGCGCCGGGGAGGGCCAGCTCCAGATACAGCGCCGCCTGCGCGCAATGCTCATCGACCTGCTGGAGGTCGCCCCTGCCGATCGGCGGGGCCCACTTGAAGAGCAACTCGCCCTCCTTGATGCGAACCTGGAGCCTGCATTCCGCGGCACTGAGCTCGCTCGAGCGGCGACGCCAAGCGCACAAGGACACGGCCCGGCGTGGGAGCCCTGATCCAGAACTCCGGAGCCTGCTGCCTTCGGTGTTGGAGACGGTCGGCCGCGCCTGCCATGGGGCCGGGAAGTTGTCAGACATCTCTCGTCTGGATGTCTTTCTTCGCGAGGGATGTGAGATGCCTAACGGGCGCTTGCGAGATACCGGCGCCCTCCACGATTCGCAGGCATGACCGTCTGCAACAGGCACACCGTCTCAGAACACGTCGAACAGACTGAACCGCGGCCCGTCCTTGCAGCAGAGCTTCACCCCGTGGTGCTTCGTGAATACTGCGCACCCGTAGCACATCCCCCACCCGCACGGCATGTTCTCTTCCATCAGGATCTCCGGGGACTGGCGCCGCCCGTTGTTCCGCAATACGTCCGCCAGCGATTGGAACATCGGGTTCGGCCCGCAGGCATAAATCCGGTTTGCCCACTCCTGGTACGTCCCCAGGTGCTGCGTGACGAAGCCCTTCGGCCCCGCTGAGCCGTCCTCGGTGACCACCACATACTCCACTTCTCGCGGCCATTCACTCGCGGACAGCAGGTGCTGGTCCGACCGGGCTCCCATCATGGCGACCACATGGTGCCCGTCCCGCACTGCGCGCTCCGCGGTATCGACCAACGGCGCAACGCCGACTCCTCCCCCGATCAGGAGCAGGTTCGATGGCGCGTCCGGCAGCCGGAACCCGTTCCCCAGCGGTCCGTAGATGCGCACGGCCGTCCCTCGCGGCTGCTCGCTCAACCACCGAGTGCCGCGCCCCACCACCGCGTAACAGATGGCAAAGCGGTCGCCGTCCACCCGGTAGTAGCTGAATGCCCGCGCGAACATCGGGTCCGTGCGCTCGGTGCTGCAGTGCGCCATCACGAACTGGCCCGGCTCGACCCCCTGGGTCAGCCCCGGCGCGTGGAACCACGTGATGTAGGCGCCGTCCCACGCGCGCTCCGTGGAGAGGATGAGTGCGTCCTCGATGTTCATTCGACGTACTCCCGGAGTGTCAGTACCTCGTACTCCGACGGGTTGGCGAGTGCCTGGATGGCGGCCCTGGCCGTGTCGATCGACGTGAAGCACGGGATCCGCTTTTCCGCCGCCGCGCGCCGGATGTGGAAGCCGTCTCGCAGCGAGCCCGTGTACCGGTTCTCCGAAGTGTTGATCACCCCCTGCACCGTGCCCTCCATGATGACGTCCACCACGTTCGGGTGGCTCCCGCTGAGCACCTTCGTCACGCTGGCCACCTGCAACCCCAGCGCCTCGATCATCTTGCTCGTCCCCTCGGTCGCGTAGAGCCGGTAGCCCGCCTCGCCCAGCTGCCGGACGAGCGGCAGCGCGTCTGCCTTGGTCCGGTCGCTGATGCTCAGGAGGATGGCCGCGTTGGGCTTGAGCGCCATGTCCGAGGCGATCAACGCCTTCGCTACGGCCGCCTCGAATGTCCGGTCGATGCCCATCACCTCGCCCGTGCTTTTCATCTCTGGCCCGAGGTACGTGTCCACGCCGGTGAGCTTCGACATCGAGAACACCGGCGCCTTGACCGCCACCAGGTTCCGCTCGGGCCACGCCCCGTCCGGGTAGCCCTGGTCTTTCAGCTTCCGTCCCAGCATCGCGCTCACGGCCAGCTGCACCATGGGCACGCCCGTTACCTTCGAGAGGAACGGCACGGTCCGGCTGGCCCGCGGGTTCACCTCGAGCACGAACACGCGCGCGGGTTCGCCTTCCTTCCGTGGCAAGACCACGTACTGGATGTTCGTCAGCCCGATGGCGCCCAGCCCCAGCACGATCCTTCGCGTGTAGTCCACGATCGTCTGGCGCTCTTCCGCATCCAGATGCACCGGTGGATAGACCGCCATCGAGTCGCCGCTGTGCACGCCTGCGCGCTCAATGTGCTCCATGATCCCCGGGATCAGCACCGTCTCGCCGTCACAGATCGCGTCCACTTCGACTTCGCTCCCCTCGAGGAACTTGTCGATAAGGATTGGCTTCCCCTGCGCGACCTCGGCGGCCGCCGCCACGAAGGTCACCAACTCGGTCGCGTTCTGGACGATCTCCATCGCCCGCCCGCCGAGCACGTAGGACGGTCGCACCAGCACCGGGTAGCCGATTGCCTGGGCCGTCTTCATCGCCTCTTCGATATCCGTGATCGCTGCTCCCGGCGGCTGGGGGATGCCAAGGTCCTGCAGGAAACGCTCGAACAGCCGCCGGTCTTCGGCCGTGTCGATCGACTCGGCGCTTGAACCGATGATTGGCAGCCCGGCTCTTCGCAGCGGTCCCGCGAGGTTGATCGCCGTCTGCCCGCCGAACTGGACGATGCTCGCCGGGAGCTCATCCCCGTCGCCCCCCTCGTTCTCGATAATGTCGCGGACCGATTCCTCATCCAGCGGCTCGAAATACAGCCGGTCCGAGGTGTCGAAATCCGTGGAGACGGTCTCGGGGTTGGAGTTCACCATGATCGAACGGAGGCCAGCACTCTGGAGCGCCCACGCCGCATGCACACTCGCGTAGTCGAACTCGATGCCCTGGCCGATGCGGATGGGCCCGCTGCCGATGACTACTGCGCCAGCCCCGGACTCAGGCGTCGCCTCGTTTTCGGTCTCGTAGGTGCTGTAGAAGTACGGGGTCGCCGCGTCGAACTCCGCCGCGCAGGTGTCGACCATCTTGTACACGGGCCTGATGTCCCATTCGTGGCGCAGCGCCCGGATCTGCTCCGGCAGACGGTCCGCCAGCTGTCCCACCATCTCGTCGCTGAAGCCGTCGCGCTTGGCAGCGCGCAAGAGATCCGGGTGGAGCGGCTCCGTCAGCAATCGCTTCTCCATCGCCACGATGTTGCGCAACCGCTCGATGAACCACGGGTCGACTCCGTTGGTCTGGTGCGCGAGGTCCATTGTCTCCACGTCCTGGCGTAGCGCAGCCATCAGCGCCCACAGCCGCTCGTCGGTTGCGTGCAGCGGCAGCGGGGCGCCGGTCCGCCACTCGGGTTTCTCCCAGAGCAGGGTCCGTCCGCCGACTTCCAACGAGCGCACTGCCTTGTTCAGCGCTGCCTCGAAGGATCGGTCGATCGCCATGACCTCGCCGGTGGCTTTCATTTGCGTGCCCAGCGTCCGGTCGCCCAGCGCGAACTTGTCGAACGGCCAGCGCGGGATTTTCACCACGCAATAGTCGAGGGCAGGCTCGAACGCGGCGGTCGTCTTTTGCGTCACAGCGTTTGGGATCTCGTGGAGCCGCTTCCCGCACGCAATTTTCGCGGCCACACGCGCGATCGGGTAGCCGGTCGCCTTCGAAGCCAGCGCCGACGAGCGCGAGACGCGCGGGTTCACCTCGATGACGTAGTACGGCAGCGGTTCGTCGGGGTCGCCCTGCCAGTCGCAAACATCCTTGCGCGGGGCCAGTGAAAACTGGACGTTGCAGCCGCCCTCGATGCCCAGTTCGTCGATGATCCGCAATGCCGCCGAGCGCAGCATCTGGTAGTCCTTGTCGCTCAGCGTTTGCGAAGGCGCCACCACGATGGAGTCGCCCGTGTGCACGCCCATCGGGTCGAAGTTCTCCATATTACAAATAGTGATGCAGTTGCCGCCGCCGTCGCGCATCACTTCGTACTCCACTTCCTTCCACCCGAGCAGGTTCTTCTCGACCAGCACCTGGGTGATCGGGCTCGCCGCAAGCCCGCTCGCGGCAACCGTGCGCAATTGTTCCATGGTGAACGCCATACCACCGCCGGTGCCACCAAGCGTGTATGCGGGCCGGATGACTACCGGCAGTCCGATCGTCTCCGCCGCAGCCACGCATTCGTCGAGCGTTACGCAAATCTCGCTCTCGAGGACGGGCTCGCCCAACTTCGCCAGCATGTCGCGAAATAGCTCCCGGTCTTCCGCCCGCCGGATAGCCTCCAGCGGGGTGCCGAGCAGGCGCACGTTGTACTTCTCCAGGATGCCCGCCTTCGCGAGTTCGACCGCCAGGTTCAGGCCGGTCTGCCCGCCCAGCGTCGGGAGGAGCCCCTCCGGCCGTTCCCGCGCGATGATCCGCTCGAGTACGGGGACAGTCAGCGGCTCGACGTAGACCGCGTCCGCCACGTCCAGGTCGGTCATGATCGTGGCCGGGTTGGAGTTCACAAGGATGCTGCGCACACCTTCTTCGCGCATCGCCTTGCAGGCTTGCGTGCCCGCGTAGTCGAACTCTGCCGCCTGGCCGATGATGATCGGGCCCGAGCCAATGATCAGGACGCTGGCTGGTTTCACTGCGGGCCTCCGGGCTGGATGTGCCGGGCTGCGGGCCAGATGGCGCCCTCCCGGCGGGTGTTCGGGTGTCCAGGTGACTGCTTCATGGGCGCGCTACCTGAAGATGTCGCTGCGCGGGTGCACCATCTTCGAGAGATGCCGGCGCACGGGGCGGAAGACGAAGATGAGGAGTGCAAACGGCGCGAAGAGGAATGCCTCGGCCGGCCACATGAACAGGACGGCCTCCAGCGTTCCGATGACCGCACCGATGATGACCGGCGTGACATAGTGGTCCGCCTGCCGCCGTTCCCCGCGGAGCAGCATCACGCCGATGAGGAAGCCACACACGCCCGCGAGCACCAGCGATCCTGCGAACAGGCGAGCCAGGTCCGTCCCCGCGTTGCCTGCCGAGAGGTCATCGTCGGTGAACGTGGCCACCACGAAGATCGCCGCCATCACCCACGCGCACATCGCCAGCGCGAACAGGAAGTCGGGCACGCTGGTCGCCGGGCGCGGCGGCCGCACCGGCGCGTTGTTCCTGCGGCGGATGCCGGTTCGCGCGCTGGTCAAGAGGTTGCCCTCATACGTGATTGCCCCCCGCCTCAGAGCGGCAGCTCGAACGTCATGTCCGGGTTGCGAAGCGGCACCATTGCCCCGATCGACGAGAGGAAGCTGAGTGCCGGCTCGTTCCCCTCCGGAAGGCGCCCGCGAATCTTGCGGTACCCCCGGTCCCGCGCGAACGCGACCAGCATCTCCGCCAGGTCTGTCGCCAATCCCCGCCGGCGGTGGTCGGGGAGCACCCAAACCCCGAGCAGCCCGGTGTCCGGTGCCGCCGTGTCGAAGTCCAGCGCTCCGAACGCGACCGGGATGCTGCCATCGAACGCGATGTAGATGGCGCCATCGTCCCCGAGCCGCTTGATCCAGCCGCGGGCCCGGCTGGCATCGAACTCTCCCTGGAGACCGACGTTCTCCCCCCCCATGCCGCGCATGATGGCGGCGATCCCTTCGCAGTCGCTGTCCTGGTCGGTCGCGCGATGGATTTCAGTGGCTCGAGTCATGCACTAACCCCTCCTCGTACGGTGGCTATCATCTCCACAAAGCGGTCGAAAATGTACGCGTTGTCGAGCGGCCCCGGGCAGGCTTCGGAATGATACTGGATGGTCATCAGTGGTTCGGTCTTGAGCGCGATGCCCTCCACCGTCTGGTCGTTGAGGTTGATGTGGCTGACATACGCAGCCGGGTCGAGATGGTCCGGGTCCACGGCGTAGCCGTGGTTTTGCGCGGTTATCGTCACGTGGCCGGTGACGGAGTCTTGCACCGGGTGGTTGCCCCCCCGGTGCCCAAAGGGTAGCTTGAACGTCCCGGCGCCCAGGGCCCGGGCAGCCACCTGGTGTCCGAGGCAGATCCCCAACACCGGTGCCTTGCCGATCAGCTTCCCCACTTCGCCGACCATCCCATCGAGGAGCCGTGGGTCCCCGGGCCCGGGCGAGAGCACGATCCCGTCCGGGTGCATGCGCAGCAGATCCTCGGCGGGCGTCTCCGCCGGGAACACGCGCACCGAGCATCTCCGCGATTCCAGCGACCTCATGATGTTCCGCTTCACGCCCCCGTCGAGCAGTGCCACGCGGTAGCGACCCTCGCCCAGCGGGATGGCCCAGTCGAACACCCGGTCGGTCGTCACCGTCTCCACCCAGTTCACGCCGTCGTAGTCCGCAAGATTGCGGAGGCGTGCCAGCGCTTCCTCAGCGGTCTCCGTCGTGGTGATGGTCCCGGGCATCACACCGTGCTGCCGGATCCGCCGGGTCACCGCGCGCGTGTCCACTCCCTCAATTGCCACGACTCCGCGCTCTGCCAGGTACTCGCGCAGCGTGTGGTGCGATCGGATGTGGCTCGGTACCACCGCCGCCTCGCGCACGATCAGCCCGGCAGGCTGGATCCGCGCCGACTCCTCCACGCGCTCGTCCGTGCCGTAGTTCCCGATCAGAGGATACGTGAGCGTCAGCAGTTGCCCCGCGTACGACGGGTCGGTGAGCATCTCCTGGTAGCCCGTCATCGAAGTGTTGAACACAACCTCGCCGGCCGCTGTGCCTTGAGCGCCAACCGATTGCCCGGGAAAGACCGACCCGTCCGCGAGGACCAGCAAAGCTTCAGACACCAGCGGCCTCCAGTTCGTAAGCAAGCATCCCGTCGAAGACGACCGCGCGCACGGATCCAGTGAGTTCCACACCTGCCAGCGGCGTGTTCTTCCCCTTCGAGGCCAGCCGCGCCGGGTCCACCGTCCAGCGTGCGCCAGGGTCGAGCAACACCACGTCGCGCGACATTCCCGGTTCGAGCCGACCGGCCCCCGGTATGCGCGCCTCGATGGCGAACACCCGTGCGGGGTGGAAGGTGAGCGCGCGGATGGCCGTTACCAGGTCGAGTTCCCGGCGTTCGACCAGCGTGAGCACCGAGGCGAGCGCCGTCTCGATGCAACTGATCCCGAAGGCAGCGTCGTCGAACTCCTGCAGCTTGTCCTCGACTGCATGCGGGGCGTGGTCTGTCGCAATGGCGTCGATGGTCCCCGCGTTCAGTCCGGCCAACAGCGCCCGCCGGTCCGCTTCGGTCCGCAGGGGCGGGTTGATTTTCGCGTTCGTCTCGTATGCAGGTTCCGGTCCCGTGCCAAACACGCTCTCCTCTGTCAGGAACAGGTGACTTGGCGTCACCTCGCAGGTGACCGGCAGCCCGCGCGATTTCGCCTCTGACACGAGATCGAGCCCGCGGGCCGTGGTCACGTGAGCGATGTGCAGCCGGGCGCCGGTCATCTCGCAGAGTGCGATGTTGCGGGCGATTGCGGTGGTCTCGGCAGCTACCGGCTGCCCTGGGAGCCCAAGGCGCTCCGAGACGCGGCCCTCGTTCATCGAGCCGCCATGGCTCAGCTCCGGCTCGTCGCAGTGCTCACTGATCGGGAGCCCCAGCGCGGCCGCCAGTTCCATCGCGTGCCGCATCAGGCGGGCATTCGCCACCGGGTTGCCATCGTCGCTCAACGCGATGCAGCCGCTCGCGGCCAGCTCCGAAAGCTCCGCCAGGTCCTTCCCTTCGCGCCGTCGCGTCACGCACCCGATCTGGAGCACTCGCACCCGGGCGTCGCGTTGAATGATCTCCCGGATGGCTTCAACAGTGGGGGCCGAATCCGGTGTAGGGCTGGTGTTCGGCATGGCGCACACAGTGGTGAATCCGCCTCGCAGCGCCGCCAGCGTCTCTGTCGCGATGGTGCCCTTTTGTTCGAACCCGGGCTCGCGCAGGTGCGTGTGGAGGTCGATCAACCCCGGTGCCACGATGCAGCCAGTCGCGTCGATGACCCGCGCCCCACCGGGCTCGATGCCGGCCGCGACCCTCGCCACCACGCCACCGGTGACCAGCACGTCAAGCACCGCGTCGACGTTCGCACCCGGGTCAATCACGCGTCCGCCGCGAAGGAGGATCCGGTCGCTCATGCGTGCCTCGCAGTTGCCATGAGATAGAGGATGGCCATCCGCACGGCCACGCCGTTCGCCACCTGCTCTTCGATCACCGACGTCAGCCCGTGTGCCACCTCCGGTGAGATCTCGATGCCCTCGTTCATCGGGCCTGGGTGCATCACCAGCGCGCCGGGCCGTGCCAGCGCCAACCGCCGGGCGTTCAGCTGATAACCCGCGATGTACTCCCGCAGCGAGGGGATGAGCCCTTTTTCCTGGCGTTCCTTCTGCATCCGCAACGCCATCACCACGTCGGCGCCTTCGAGGGCTGCGTCGAAGTCCGTGCTGACCGTGC
The DNA here is from genome assembly GCA_963169135.1 of Chloroflexota bacterium. Taxonomy (GTDB): domain Bacteria; phylum Chloroflexota; class Dehalococcoidia; order Tepidiformales; family Tepidiformaceae; genus Amarobacter. The sequence goes on along the minus strand of CAUJEQ010000174.1, from coordinate 5,270 downwards.
AGCGCCCCTCCTCGGCCGCCGCACCGTGCAGCGACCGGGGTACAAGCGTGGCGGGGCCGCACAACGTCACGTCGGCGCCCGAGGCCAGCAGCGACCACAGGTTCGAACGCGCTACCCGGCTATGAAGCACGTCGCCCACGATGACGACTTTCTTCCCGGCGAGGTCCCCCACATGGCAGCGCATCGTGAACAGGTCGAGCAGCGCCTGCGTCGGGTGGGCGTGTGTGCCGTCACCGCCGTTGATGACCCCCGCGGTCGTGTTCCGCGCCGCCAGGTACGGCGCCCCGGATTTCCCGTGGCGCATCACCAGGAGGTCTGCGCCAATGGCCTCCAGCGTCCTCACCGTGTCGATGAGCGATTCGCCCTTCTCCACGGAGCTGCCCGACGCAGTCAGGTTCACGACATCGGCGCCCAGCGCCTTCGCGGCCACTTCGAAGCTCGCCCGCGTGCGGGTGCTCTGCTCATAGAACAGGGTGACTACCGTTACGCCCCGCAGGGTCGCCACCTTCGCGACCGGTCGGGAGCGCACCTCGCGCATCCCTTCTGCCGTGTCGAGGATGAGCGCGATCTCGTCGGCGCTCAGCGTGTCGGTGTCGAGGAGGTCTTTGCGCGTCCACTCGGTCGGGACAGGCGCGCCGATGGGCGCCGCTTGCGTCCGTACGTCAAGCATGGGTGGCCTCCTCACCGTACACGTACACGCCGTCCTCGCCATCGACTTCGGCGAGCCGCACCTGCACCTTCTGGACCAGCGCGGTCGGGATGTTCTTGCCCACAAAGTCGGGCCGGATCGGCAGCTCACGATGGCCGCGGTCCACCATCACAGCGAGCCGTACCCGCGCGGGCCGCCCAAAGTCGAGCAGCGCATCCAGCGCAGCCCTGATGCTTCTGCCCGTGAACAGCACGTCGTCGACGAGCACGATGGTCTTCCCGTCGATGCTCCCGGGGATGTCACTCGGGCGCACCGGCGGCGGAGCCCCCCGCCGCGTCACGTCATCGCGGTAGAGCCCGATATCGAGAGCGCCGACCGGTATCTCCACGCCTTCGAACTCCCGGATGGCCGCGCCCAGGCGCCGCGCAAGCGGATACCCGCGCGAAAGCAGGCCGACCAAAACCAGCCCTTCCGTGCCGTGGTTATTTTCGACGATTTCGTGTCCCAGGCGGCGGATCGTCCGGGAGAGTTCATCCGGGCCGAGATAGAGAGTAGTCATGAAAAACGCCTCCCCCGGACATCGGAGCAGGCGCACGTCGAAACACACTTGCCGGCCATGCCGGCACCTCCTCCCTTAGCAGCCTCACGGGACCACCTTAAAGGGTTTCGCTGAGCGTACCGCAGCCCGGGTGCTGCAGCAATCACTCTTCCTCAGGTTATCCGTAAGGACTCCGTCGCTATACTCGCCGGTAAGGAGCCCCCGGGGGCTCCATCTCGTAGCCGCCTGGAGCGAACACCGTGAGTGCCTCACACGCAGCCGAGCCAGGGCGAGAGTCCGAAGTCCGCGATCGCATCTTCAGCAGCGCGCTTCGCCACTTCTCACACAAGGGCTTCGCCGCCACTTCGCTCCGCGAAATTTCCGAAGACGCCCAGACCACCAAGCCGATGATCTACTACTACTTCGGCTCCAAGGATGGTCTCTACGCGAGCATCGTCCGCCAGATCCTCGAAGAGATGGCCGACGGCATCCGCTCCCACCTTCCCGTGGAGGCTCCGGTACAGGATCGCGTCATCGCCTATTGCGAACGCTACCTCGAACACTTCCTCGAGCAAGAGGAGATCATCGCCCTCGTGTTACGCGAGGTGTTCGGCCTCGGTGGTGTGCCAATGGCCGAGTTCTCCCAGGCCCTCGGCGAACGCGTCCGCCAGCCCCTCGATGAGATCCTCCGGCATGGCATGGAGTCTGGCGCATTGTGTCACGATCACGTGATCACCTGCGCGACGGCTATCACGGGCATCCTCAACATGTTCATCCTCGCCCACGTCTTCGGCGGCGCGCCGATCGACCGGGAAACCCCTCTCCAACATGTCCGCTACTACATCCGCGGGCTTGCGACACCACCTTCTTAGCCCCCGTACCCTCTAGTTCCGCTGAAAACTGCCGTTTCTTCCTGTAGGGAGGCGGAGTGTGTCCGAGACAAGACTCATCGACTATTACGCGGTGCTCAACCTGCCGCCGAAGAGCGACCTTTCCGGGGTCGAAAACGCTTACGCGCGCCTTTCCGACGACCTGGTGAAGCAATCCGACCACGACGAGACGGCCCGGGAGGCCATGCTGCGCCTCAACGAGGCGTACGCCGTGCTCTCGAAGCCCGAGCTGCGCCGTGAGTACGACCGCGCGTTCTTCAAGGGCGAACTTGAGCGCCTCGAAAAGGAAGCCCGCGCTGTCCAGCGCCGCCGCACGATGGCCGGAAACCTGCTCATCGGGGCACTTGGCCTCGTGGTCGCGGTCCAGGCTGGCGCTCTGCTCTACCTCGGCTGGGATAACGCCACCGGCCTCTTCCAGGCCCTCGGCCGCCTGCTGTTCTAGCCGGGACCCGGCCTATCCCGCCGCCGAACCCTCCGCCAGTTCCGCGAGGCGGGCTGCCTGCGCCTGCGCATAGGGCGTGATCGTCTCGACCACGTTCACGTGGCTGTCCAGCCGCTTCTGCAGCCCGCTCATCAGCCCAAGCACGCGGAAGATCAACAGAATATCGCCAGGAATTTCGGTCACCGGGTTCGCGTTCAGGATTCGCGCTAGCCGTTCATTCACTTCCGGCATCACGTCCGCATCGATGTAGGGTTTCTGGTCGGCGCCGGTCGATTCGAAAAACGACTGCCCGAGCGCCACCAGCGATTGCGGGTCCTCGCTCTTCGTCTTGAAGCCGAGCGCGCGGAATGCCTGCACCATCTGGTCCTCGTCCTGGCTGATCAGCGCTAACACCAGCCGGGCGTAGTTCAGCCGGAAGCCCTCCGGCAGCTCCTTCGAGAGGCCGAAATCGAGGAATACGACCACCGGCCCCGGCAGCACGAAGAGGTTTCCCGGGTGCGGGTCGGCGTGGAAGAACCCGTGGACCAGGATCTGTTCGCAGTACGCCTCCGTCATGATCAGCGCCACCTGGTTCGGGTCGATCCCCTGCTCGATCAGCTTCGGAATTTCCGAAATCTTGGTCGCTCCGATGAACTCCGTCGTCAGCACTCGCCTGGCCGTATGCTCCCACACCACTGCTGGGATGCGGATGTCGGCACGATGCGAGAGGTCCCGGGCCACGCGCTCGGAGCTGTGCCCTTCGCGAACGAAGTCGAGCTCGCCCGGCACGTCCTTGTTCAACTCGGCCATGATCACCCGGAAGTCGAAGTTCGGCTCGATGCGAGCGAGGATCCGGACCAGGATGGCGATATTCCGCAGGTCCGTTTCCATCACGCGGTCGATGCCGGGATATTGGACTTTCACCGCTACGTCCCGGCCGTCCTTCGTCCGGGCGCGGTGCACCTGGGCAAGCGACGCCGATGCAATCGGCCTGCGCGTGAAGTCGTCGAAGATCGCGTCTGGATGTCCCCCGAGTTCGTGTTCGATCAGCGCCGCTACATCGCGGAACGGCCGCGCCGGCACGCGGTCCTGCAGCCGGCTGAGCACGGCAACGTACTCCGGCGGCGCCACATCGGCCCGGCTGCTGATGAATTGGCACGTCTTGATCAAGAGCCCTTCCATCCGCGTTGCGAGCCTGTAGATGCGCTTCGCGCTCGACCGGTGTGCCGCCGAGATGCGGCGCTCGCGTTCAGCCGGCGTGAGCTTCTTGTTGCGCTGGATCCGCTTGTAGCTCCAGTAGATTGCCAGGAATGTCGAACCGACATCGACAAAGCGCCGGATGCGATGGGGCCAGGAAAGCGGGCGGGCGCCGGTGAGCGTGTTTGCCATTGGCATTGAGCGTAGCCGGTGAATGGTAATGAAGCGATGAGGCCGGGCAACGCCCGGCCTCACCAACGAACTGCTCGAGCGCGGTGGCCTACGCCTTTAGCGTAATCGCGTCCACCTTCCACGCGCCTGCGACGTCCTTCCAGCGGGTGGCGATCGTGCGCGAATCGCCTTCGCCGGCCATCACAATGTCGACCAGGTGATCGTCGCCTTCCTGGCCCTGGACGTTGATCGTGACCGTTGGGGCCCCGCCCTGCGGGCCCGCCGCCTGCATCTGCGACTGGAGAGCCATCGCCTGGCCCATGCCGTTCGGGGTGAACGCCACCATCAGTCCCGCGATGTTCTGCGCCAGCAGGTCCTTTGCGAACTGGTCCGCAGCGTCCTTCAGTTCCGCCATTGTTGTTACTCCTTGAAACCTGCCCGCTGGTTTGGGGTGGGACAGGCGAGCATTAGCGTAGGGAGCCCCGGTAACGTGTCAAGTAGTTGCACACATCGCTTGCGCGGCGGAGTAGGATCACGCCCAGATGCAGCGGAGGTGCGGCGATGAACACGCGGTTCGTGAAAGGTCCTGACGAGGTGCGGAGATTACAGCGGGCCTTTGCAGCGCCCGCCTTCCTGGACATGCGGACGCTTGCTGTCACCTTCGAGACTGACCCCGGCGTGATCGCCGGGCTGCTCCCGCCACCGCTGCTGCCCGCCGCCGAGCCCCGGGTAACCGTTTCCATCAGCGAGATCGCCCGCTCCAACTGTGTCGGGCCGTTCAACGCCGCAGCCGTCAACGTCGCCTGCCGGTTCGAAGGCCGCGAGGGCGCCTACTGCCTCTCGATGCCGATGAGTACCGATACCGCGGTCATCTTCGGCCGCGAGCTCTACGCCGAACCGAAGAAGCTCGCCGACATCCAGCTTGATCAACGTCCGGGCGGCCACGTCCGTGGCACGGTCACGCGCCGCGGCATCACCGTGATCGAGATCCGCGCCCAGTTCGAAGATGGGTTCCGCGAGGCCAATCTCGAACGCGAAAGCCCGAACTACTACTTCAAGTTCCTGCCTTCCGCCGATGGCCTGGGCTTCGCTCACGCCCCGGAGCTCATCGAAGTGACCCACCGAAGCGTCATCCACCGTACCGTCCGCGGCGCGGGCACGCTCACGTTCCGCGAGTCCTGCCACGACCCCCTGATTGACATCCCCGTGCTGTCCATCACCGGCGCCACGCTCAGCGAGGGAGATCTGTACACGAAGGCGCATGTCGCCGCGACCGTCGATCCCGCAGCATTCATGCCCTATGCCTTCGGGAAGATCGATGATCTGACCGTCTGGGCCGAGACGCCGTCGTCGGTGACTGTCTAGAGTTCCGCCGGCAGGAACTTCCGGAACTGCGGCAGCAGG
>CAUJEQ010000173.1 GCA_963169135.1 Chloroflexota bacterium | reverse complement strand
GTAGTCCGGGTGCTCCGCCCACTCCTCCCGCCCGATAACGCGGCAGAGCCTCGGCCAGTACGGATCGGGTGTCATGTGCACCAGCATCACCCACTTTCCGTCGCGCGTTGGGTAGGTGTTGAACAGCGGGTTGTCCGGCGCTGTCCGGTCGAACCGCTTTGGGGCCTTGCCGTCCATCAGCGTGCGGCTCACATCGGTCGCGATGGTGTAGAGCCCGGTCTGCTGCAGCGAGATCTCCACCACCTGGCCCTCGCCGGTCAGGTCGCGCAGCCGCAGCGCCGCCAGCGTCGCCGCCAGGCCGTTGATGCCGGTCGTGTGGTCGCCCTGCGCGATCCGGCTCAGCACCGGCGGACCGTCCGGGTGGCCCACCAGGCTCATGATCCCCGACCGCGTCCAGAACGCCGAGAAGTCGAACCCCGGCCGCGCCGCATCCGGCCCCCGCAGCCCGTACCCCGTCACCGAAACGAACACCACTCTCGGGTTGCGCGCGTGGACCTCGCGCGGCGTCAGTCCGTACTTCTCCAGCCGGGGCGCCATCAGGTTCGTTAGCAACACATCGGCGTTCGCGAGCAGCCGGTGGATGATCTCGGTGCCCCCCGGCGCGTCCAGCGCCACCGTCACCGACCGCTTTCCCCGGTTCTCCAGCTCGAACAGGAAGTTGAACGGCGGCTGGCCGTCGCCACCCGAGGGCACCACCCCGCGCATCACCTCGCCGCCCGGCGGTTCGACCTTGATCACGTCCGCGCCGAGGTCGGCCATGAGCGCGCCCGCGCTCGGCGCGGCGACGTAGTTCGCCAGCTCCACCACGGTGATGCCTTCGAGCGGTGCGGCCATGTGTCCTCCGGGTTCCGGGTGCGGGTTGGGAAATGGTACACGTGGCGCTACACTCCCCGCCGATGAGCGACGAGCTGTTCCAGGTCACCCATACGAAAATCCAGTCCTTCACGCGCTGCCGCAAGCAGTACTGGTACAGCTATGTGAGCGGGCTCGACTGGCCGCCCTCCCGCGATACGCCCGCTGCCATCGTCGGCAAGGGCGTCCACCGCGCCATGCGCGTTCTCTGCGAGACCGATCACCCCGAGGACGCCGAACACGAACTCGATGTCTACCTCCGAATGCCCAAGCACGAAATGGCCGCCGCGGGCACCGAATACCATCGCCTCGCCTTCGAACTCCTCGCGAACGGCATCGCGGCCCACGAATCCATCGTCAGCGAAGACCGTTACGCCGAACTGAACACCTGGGTGCGCTCCGCCAGCCGCGGCATCACCGTCCGCGCCGCCATCGACCGCGCCGACCGCCTCGACGCGAACCACTGGCTCATCATCGATTGGAAGACCGGCCGCTTCGATCTGGATGAAATCGTCGATGCGCAGCTCGATATCGGGCACCTGGCGCTCCGGACCTCCCGCAAGCTCCCCAACGACGCCCGCGTCACCGCCATCGGCTGGAACCTCCGGTCCGGCGTCCAGCGCGTCCGCGAACTCACCCGTGACGATGCGAAGAAGACGGTCGACTACCTGGCGAACCTGGCCGCCCGCCTGCGAACGACCGAAGAGTTTCCCGCCACCCCCGGCCCCCAGTGCACCTTCTGCGACTGGCGCGACCGTTGCGAAGAAGCGAACGACCTCGAACGCGTCGAACTGACCTGGCTGGACGACGACTGGGAGCGCGGCGCCGACCCGTTCTGAGCATCTACCTTTCGTACCCCGTCGGCCTGGCTGGTCGGCTTCCGAGCTTCGGCGCAAGCCGCCGTCGTCCTGCGCAAGGTATGATGGAGGTGCGCGACCGGCGCCGGGAGTGGTCATGGACGAAATAATCTTTGTGGTGACCGAAGCGCCCGAGGGTGGTTTCACGGCGCGCGCCCTGGGCGAGGCGATATTCACCGAGGCGGACGATGTGACCACGCTTCGCGAGCGGGTCCGGGATGCGGTGCGCTGCCACTTCGATGAGGGCAAGGCTCCCCGGGTCGTCCGGCTCCACTTTGTACGCGATGACGTCATCGCCGTATGACCCGGCTACCCCGTGATCTCACGGGAGAATCGCTATCCAAAGCGCTCTCCAGGCTGGGCTACGCACCAACCAGGCAAACGGGAAGCCACATACGCCTAACAACCCGGGAGCGTGGCGAGCATCACGTTACCGTCCCGCGGCACGACCCGCTCCGGGTGGGCACGCTCGGAGGCATCCTCGGAGAGGTCGCAGCCCATTTCGAGGCTTCGCGGGACGACATCATCGGCCGCTTATTCGGGTAAGGTGCCGTCCCTGGTCATCAATACGTTAGCTCCGATGCCAGCGCGTTCGCGGGACACAAGCGGCATCGCGAGGGGCTCAGGGGACACAGGCCCCTTCCCCCCGCGAAACCTGCTACCGTTCCGCCCATGTTTCCTGCCGATGACCCCGTCGTTGCCGACCTCCTCGCCGGCCAAACCCTCATGCGCCTTGCCTACGTCGGCGCCAACGGACGGCCCCACGTCGTCCCCATCTGGTACCGCTACGCCGATGGCCGCTTCACCGTTGTCACCGGGCCAAAGGCCGACAAAGTCCGCCACATCAGCCAGCGCCCCCGCGTCTCCTTCACCATCGATACCGACCGGCCCCCGTACCGCGTCCTCATGGTCGAAGGCGTCGCCATGGTCGAGCCCGTCGAGGGCATGGCCCCCGAGTACCCCGACATCGTCCGCCGCTTCCTCGGGCCCAGCGCTGATGCCTACCTCGGGCGGATGGAGGGCCGGGTCAAGCGCCAGGTCCGCATCACCATCGAACCGAAAACCTGGCGCATCCTCGACTTCCTGAAACGCACACCAAAGTCGCTTGCTTAGTCCGCCGCCCGCCGGTGTTTCCGCTCAAGCTCCACGAGTTGTCCCACCAGGTCCGAGTGCGCCTGCACGTGGAACACGTACCTGGGAATGTCGAAGCCCGGCTGGCGCGACATGAACGGCTCGCCCCAGAAACTGAGGTGCGCCTCGGTCGTCCCCGCGGCCGTATCGGCCAGGATGAACGAAACTGCCTCGTGCGAAAGCGGTACCCAGCGGGGCTCGCGCAGTTTGGCGTAGCCTCCGGCCGCCTGAGCCTTGGGCAGCACGTCCTCTTCCCACCGCTCGCGCTCCGAAGGGTCGAGAACGAACTGCACGCCTGAGACCGCCGGGTTCTCCAGCGCCGGGCGCAACAAGGCGTCGAACAATGACTGCGGCTTGAACATCAGCAGGCACACGTTGAACCACACCATCTCGCCCCGTGCCTGGCGCGCAAAAGCCTCGCTCGCGGCCCGTAGCTCGCGCGGACCAATGAGTAGCGCATCCGGCGGCCTGAGCCCGGCCAGCAACCCGGCCACCGCCGTCTCGGTCCGCTCGCTCCGCTCCATCAACAGTTCGTCCTGTGCTTCCCTCCGCAGATCGCGGAAGAGGAGGAGGGCCAGCACCACCAGGGCAATGGTCAGCAGCACATCGGTCTCGATGATGTGCAGGAGGTGCAACACGAGGGCCGCACCCGCTGCCACGATCCCCGCAATGGCGTCCCAGTCGTAACGACCGAGGCTGAATCGCGCGCGCCCGTCTGCCATTTGGCGACCTCCCCTGGCTATCGCACCGTCTCCCCGCGCGATAGCCTGATGACTGTACCGGCAGTTCGCCACCACGGGCCAGCACATGCACGCCATCGTCCTCCTCTCTGGCGGCCTCGATTCCACCACCGT
>CAUJEQ010000172.1 GCA_963169135.1 Chloroflexota bacterium | reverse complement strand
CTGCGTGATGCATATGCTCTTGTCTCGCAGGGACTGATCGGCTGGGCAACGATGTTCCCGCTGGCCATGCACGTCCGCGACAGCTGGGTCGTCGCGAACAGCGACACGACAGCCCACATCTTGAGGCGGCACACTCAGGACTACGCAGCGGCGGCGGGTCGCATCCTGGCCGTCCTCCCGGACGTACTCATCGACGAACTGAACGCCGCGGGGATTGAGTGCGGGTGCACCTGCCCGGGCTGCAGTATCGGTCTCTGCCTTGACGCGGTTAGCATGCGAGGCCTGCTGGCCGAAGCTCTGGCCGCCGCGCGCCCACCGGGCGTATCGCATGGCGTGAAGCTAACAGTGCCTCGTGAAAGGAGCGCCGTCGCGCGCTCCCCACTTCGAGTCGGCGACATCATCCTGGCCGTTGACGGGCAAAAGTTGGAGACCGTGGGACAGCTCCAGCGTGCGATCAGCAATCACGCGCCGGGAGAGCCAATTCAACTCGCTGTCCGGCGAGGACACTCGGAAATCACCATCCAGGTCGAGTATCGTCGAGACGGCGAAGACGTGAACGAGGACGAGTGCGTTTTCCCATCCGGTCAGCACTTCTACCTGGACCAGGCCCGCGAGGCACGGCGACGCCTTCGCGAGGAGCGTAACGGCAACCCTGTGGCCGGGGCAGGCCTCGCCAGCCTCAGCCCGCGGGAGGTGCAGGTGCTCCGGCTCGTGGCTGTTGGTGCCACCAACGAGATCATCGCCGATGAGCTCGAGATCAGCGCCAGCACGGTCGCTACTCACATCCAACACGTCCTGAACAAATTGGGGGCCGCGAACCGCGTCGAAGCCGCGCAGCTTGCTGGCGCCGGGGGCCTCGGGCCGGGTTTGGCCGACTGAGCGAGCGGGAGGCGCACCCAGTTTCTGGCACTCATCCGCCATCCTTCAAACGGAGGATGGCGAAGACCGCGATGTCACGCACAGTCAGGGCGTCGAGCCGCTCACGTCCCGCGGCAATCCAGGGGGCATCGATGACCACCCACTGCTGGACAGCCCACCTGGCTCCTACCGTATAGGGTCGCGAGCCCCCGGTCAGAACTTGAAAGGAACAACGAAAAGCAAATGGAAGTCAGACTGCCCACAACTCTGCCGCTCCGGGTCGCGCTGGCCCTCACTGTGGTGTTCGCCGTTTTGACGCTTGTCCTGGAGCCAGCCGCCGCATCGGCTGCCCCAGGGCCGACCCCCAACGGGTACATCGGCGCCTGCAACATGCTGCAGGACCCCACCATGTGGACGATTCCGATGGTGCGCGATGCTCCCCAGGGGAACGCCGGGATGTTCCACGCAGTGGACGTCTCGGGCTGCAGCTAGCCACCCAAGAGCCACGAACCCACCACGACTCGACGGCCTCCAACAGAAGGGAAAACCTCCAATGGCAACGACATTCATGCAAATGGCCGCGGAAGCGCAAACGAAGGTATCGGCCATCGCCCCCACGGAGGCGCAACGCCGGATCGAGAAGAACCCGGCAGTCCTACTGATCGACGTGCGGGACACCGAGGTCATTTGCGCTACCGGCAAGGCTCGCGGCGCGGTCCCGATCTCCGCTGGTTCACTCCTCTACAAGGCAGACGGAGAAGTGCCGGAAGATTGGCGGGATGCACGTGTGCAAGATCGCTCTCGGCCGCTGATCACCATCTGTGATCTTGGCCCGCTGTCGGCAATCAGCGCAGCGAACCTCAAGGACATGGGCTTTCTCGACGTGAATTTCGTGGAGGGAGGCCTCGCTGGTTGGAAGCAGGCTGGTCTATCAACCGAGCCCTTTGCGGCCTGACCGCCCCACGGCCACACCCTGAGGGACGGTGGCCTCACGAAGCGTGCGAGCCGAAGCCCATCGTCGCGACGTTCCGGTCGAGTGACGATGGGCGGCCGGTGATCGAGGGGACAGCCCAGGCGAGCAACCCGGTGGGGCGAATCCGTAATGGTCCCATGGTTGCCCCGAAACGAGGGCGACGAATGGCCTCGGCAGCGGCGTCGGGAGCGCACCTTGGCGGTCCAATGGACCGGGGCATCGGGGGCTCGCATCCGTATGACGGAAGTCATGACCTGGCGGCGTGCGCCTGCGCAAAGCTTGCCACCCCCGGGCGGCCGGCGCCGATGAACCGCGCCAGTTTCGGTGATCCCCGGGGCCAGCCCGCCGAGGCAGGTGCCCGATGAGCCGCTACCGAACCAACGTCACCTGGGATTCCGTCCACTGGGGCACGCACTGCGTCGACTGCTACCCCGGCGGATGCCCGATGCGGGTCTACGTGAAGGACGGCGTTGTCGTTCGCGAGGAGCCGTCGGGGAGCCTGCCGGTGATCAACCCGCGGGTGCCCGACTACAACCCGATGGGGTGCATGCAGGGCACATGCTGGAGCCAGTCGCTGCAGGGGCCGGACCGCGTGCAGTACCCCATGAAGCGAATGGGGGCACGGGGCGAGGGCAAGTGGGAGCGCATCTCCTGGGACCAGGCGCTCTCGGAGATCGCCGATTCCCTGCTGGATGCGATCGAAGACCACGGCCCGCGTTCCATCGTCCGCGAAGGGACGCCGGAGATCGTGGTGGGCGGCCCTGTTTCGCGCTTCTTCGGCCTCATCGGAGGCCAGACGATGGACCTTAACGCCGTCATCAGTGACTTCAACAGTGGCGTCTACGCGACCTTTGGCAAGAGCCACGTCGAGGGTTCGGCCGATGACTGGTTCGAGTCGGAGTTGTTCGTCATCTGGAACAGCAACCCGGTCTACACGCGCGTGCCCTTCTACCACTTCATCAGCGAGGCCCGCTACAAGGGCACAGAAATCGTCAACGTATCGCCGGATGTGAATGCTTCGCACACCCACGCCGACTACCAGGTAGTCCTCGAAGGAGCGACCGACGCCGCCTTCGGCCTTTCGCTTGTGCAGGTGATGTTCGCCGAGGACATCGCGCACTGGGATTTCCTGCGCGAGCAGACGGATATGCCGCTCCTGGTCCGCACCGACAACCGCCGGTTCCTCCGGCAGGCCGACGTCGAAGGGGCCGGGCGCGAGGACCAGCTGTATGTCTGGGATATGGAGCGGGGCCTGGTTGCAGCCGACCGCACCAACCTCAAGGGGAACGGGATCTCGCTGGCGCTCGAAGGGACGCACCAGGTCACGCTGCACGATGGCCGGACGGTGACGGTCGAACCGGTCTGCGCGGTCCTCCGCCGGAAGCTCGATGCGCACTACACGCCGGAAAAGCAGCAGGAGATTACCGGCGTCCACCCGGAGACCATCCGCATGCTCGCCCGGAAGATGGCGACGAAACGGACGAACATCTTCCTCGGTATGAATGCCTGCAAGATGTACCACGGCGACCTGATCGAACGGACCATGTGCCTGGTCCTCGCGGCGAGCGGCAACTGGGGCCGGCGAGGCACGGGACTCAGGACGTGGGCGTCCGGGCTGCACGATGGCGCCCAGATCGCGATGAACAAGCGCCGGCCCGGCCTCGAAGCCTCGGGGGCGGTGATTGCCGGGCGGGACGCTGCCGTTGCGGCGCTCAAGTTCGCCGACCCGTCGCTCGTAAACGACGAACTGGCGATGTACGAGCTGACGAAGGGCCGCCGGGGCCTCCTCGGGATGATGGACGAACGCACGGGCGATGACGTGCCCGCCGATGCCAACACCCCGCCGGTGTTCTGGTGGTACAACCAGATGGATTTCGCCGACCGCTGGAACAAACCCGAGTGGAGCGACAGCTCCATGACGCGCACCTTCGACGAGTACATGGCGGATGCGGTCAAGGAGGGCTGGTGGGACGGGCTCAACCACCCGCGCCGGGAAGAAACTCCCCAGGTCTATATCGAGTGTGGCGGCAACACTTTCCGGAGGACGCGCGGCGGCAAGAAGTCCATGGCCGGTCTGTGGAAGAAGCTGAAGACCGTCATCGCCATCGACTTCAAGATGACCGCGACCGTGCAGCAGGCGGACTACTTCCTGCCGGCAGCTCAGCACTACGAGAAGATCGCGTTCTCCATCCCCGGCCCATTTGTCGCCAATCTCACGCTCGCCGACCAGGTAGTGCCACCCGCCGGCGAGTCGAAGAACGAGTGGGACATCTTCCTCGCCATGCTCAAGGCCGTCGACAACCGTGCCCGGGAGCGGGGTCTGGAGTCATTCGTGATGCCGGATGGCACGCCCGTCCGCTACGACCAACTCGTGGCGAGCTACACCATCGGCGGCTACTACAAAGATGAGGAAGTGCTGGCCGACGAGCAGATCCGCGACTCGGTCTTCGCGGGGACCCTGCCGGAGGGCACGACTCTCGAATCGCTCCGCGAGACGGGGTTCCAGCGCTTCACCAGCATGGGTATGGCCCCGTACATGCTCGGTCAGACCACTGACATCAAGCCGGATGATGTGATCACGCCGTTCACCTACCACGTTGAGCGGGGCGACCCGTTCCCCACGTACTGCCGGCGCGCCCAGTTCTATATCGACCACGATTGGTTCCTCGAAGCAGGCGAAGAGCTCCCGACGCACAAGCCGAGCCCGGCGATGGGCGGTGACTACCCGATGGGCATGACCTCGGGCCACAATCGCTGGTCGGTGCACTCGATGAATCATTTCAACGAGTTCGTCCTGGGGACGCACCGCGGCGGGCCGAACCTGATGGTCAACAGCGGCGATGCCGAGGCGCGGGGCGTGAAGGACGACGACCTCGTCCGGGTCTTCAACGACCTGAGCGAGTTCCATGCCCGGGTGAAGGTGGCGCCGAACGTGAGACCCGGCCAGGTGATCTCGTACAACGGCTGGGAGCCGATGCAATATGCCAACTGGTCGGGCGCGAACGAGATCGAGCCTGGCATGGTGAAGTACCTGGCGTTCTCGGGCGGCTACGGCCACCTGAAGTACAACAACCTCAACTGGCAGCCTGTCCCGGCCGACCGCTGGGTGCGATGCGATTTCGAACTGGCCGAAGGATAACCGCGCAACGTAGAGCAGGGGCCACGACGGCGGCCGGGTGTTCGAGGTGGCCCGGCCGCGGATCTCAGCTCCCGGACTGCTCGTACCAGTCGAGGACACCCAGCGCCCGCAGCGTGTTCCACCGGCTCGGCCGGCCGTCGCCGTCTTCGAGTTCGAAGTGGACCTTGCCCGGGTGCGTGTTCTCTAAGAGCCATGTGCCATCGGACTGCTGTTTGGAACGGAGCAGACCGATCGCTTCGTCCAGCCGCGGGTCCGGCAGGTCTCCGGCCGCGCGGAAGTAATCGAGAGCGCGCAGCACGTCGTAGTGCCAGCGACGCGGAAACGAGAATGCCAGCCACGCCGGGTTGACGACCTCTCCGGTGGTCTTGCTGCGGAACAGATTACGTTCGAGCAGGTACTCCTCACCGCGCCGGCGAGCGGCGATGGATTGCGGCGAGCCCCCGGTTGCGCGCTCGTGCGCCAGCAGACCCTCCAGGACGTTGATCGTGGTCGCGAACGACGAGCGGGTGGAACCGCGCTCCGCTTCGCAGTTCCACCCGCCGTCCTCGAGCTGCTCTCCAAGAAGCCGAGCGACCACACCATCCACGTCTTCACCAAAGTAGGCGCCCAGCGTGACAACCCTGCCATTGATGCACGGCTCGACCTCGCCACTGAAAAACTGCTGCCCGGCGTGCTCCCAAAGGCAGCCGTCTTTCACCGACGCCACAGCCCTGCGTACGGGCTCAGCGCCCGGGTCGATGCCGAAATCATGAAGCAGCTGGAGGGTCGGCAGTGTGGAGGTCCAGGGCTGGCCCCGGTACTGGTCGCGCTCCGTGAAGTACCTCGCCGGGAAGCATGCGCCCCCTGCCCACTGGCCATCCTCGCCCTGCAACGCCAGGAGCCTGGCACCCCAGCCCTCGGTGGCTACCCGCGCACGCTCCGCGGCAACCACTTCAGCCGGCGCATGAGCAAAATCGCGCAACACCTGCCAGCGGATGGCGGGGTCCGAATCGAGCAGCCATTCCAGTACGGTCACCACTGCAGAGTCTAGCAAGCTGGCGCGGAGAGTAGAGGGCGGCCGATGCCTCTGGCCGGGGCCCGAATCCTTGCCCGGCAATCACGAATCTGGAGTCGCCATAACGTCGCGGACACACACGAAGTTGCCCATCGCCCGGAGATGAGTTCCCCGATTGAAAGGCGGACGTCCTTCGCGATCTGGCGCAACAGTGTCGGCGAGATGTCGCGGCCGGAGTGAAACGGGATTGTCGTCCCGCGCCCATCGGGGTGGCGGTATTGGCGGTGTGACCCACGCTCGCGGACTTCTGTGAACCCCAGCCGCACGAGCATCGCTGCGACCTCTCGTGCCCTGAGTACCGGGACATCACTCACGCGACTTCGACGGTTTGTGTGCCAACGAACTCGCTTGCGAACTCCGGGACTCCGTCTTCGAGGAGCATCTCGACCACCTCGCGGAGGTTGGCGCGCAGCTCATCCAGCGTTTCCCCCTGGCTATGCGCTCCCGGGAAACCTGGCACCCAACCCACGAACAGCCCGGTATCCGCATCGCGTTCGACAACCGCGGTGAACGTCTTCATGCCGATATCATACTCCCGGATATCAGCGGATGCCTTCCAGCTCCTGTCGACGGGCACGGCCTTTGGAGCCTTTAGTCGGGGTCGAGTCCTTGTCCGGCAATCACGAACTTAGAGTCGCCATAACGTCGCGAGAAGCCGACCAAGGACTCGTTGGCGTACACCGGGCTGGATTCGCTGAGGCGAGTTCCGGTTTCGGTCCTTTGCGGACTGACTTTGGTGCGGCGGGCGCCGGTGTTAGTTGCCCTCGACGATCGGCTGCAGCGCTTGCTCCAACTCTCCGGAAATGTGCCTCGCATAGGTTGCCGTGACATGGTAGTCGTTGGTGTAGACGACCATGTTCCCGATGATGGGCGAACAGATGGCGCTGCAGAACCACGGGGTTACATCGATGAACTCCGCCCCTGCTGCCTCAGCCACGCTTCGTTCGATGTCGTTGTAGGTGGCCGCGGTTACGGGCTCGACGGGCTCGGCGCATGCCTGCACTTTGTCCTGATGCAGTGCGAGGCAGTCCACCGAGCCCTTTAGGCGTGGCGTGTCGCCGAGGACCACCTTCGTGGTGTTCGGCGCCGTAATCCGTTGCAGTGTCTCTTCGAGGCCCGCTCCCCACGCGGACCTCGTCAGGACAACGCCGTCGGCGTCAACCATGTACTCGCAGCCGTTGCAGCTCGCCAGGATGACGATGTCGGGCGCCGTCTCGTTGATGCGCGCGATCGCGTTGTCCAGCCATGGCAGGCAATCAGCCGGAGGCCCGATGAGGCGTTGGGTGGAACTCTGGTAGGCCCGGTGGAAGTTGACCCAGGCTGCAGGGCACCCGGTCTTTGCGAGGAGCACGACCTTCCACTGCAAGCGCTTCCCGATGTCGTCGAAGGCTTTCAGCCACTGGGCTGCATGCGAATCGCCGAGCAGGACGATTGTGTGTGTCCCCTCGGGGTCGCCGAAGACGCACGGGGGAGATTCCTGAACTTCAGGATCGACCAGGCACTCATCGGGCTCGGCAGGAAGCCATGCGAAGTCGGTGTTGGCACTCTTCAGATCGAGGACCAGGTCTCGCGGCAGCTCCGTGATGGCCGCGGATGCGGCAACCAATGACAGGACATCTGGCGGGGTTTCGGCCCCCGGTTCGACAGTGCCGCCTGAGGGTTCCCCCTCCACGGCGGCGGCGGTTTGGGCGGGTGGCCGCGACGGGTCGTTTGCCTGCAGCTGCCAGCCGCTCAGCCCGTAGGCCGCCCCCACCAGGCAAACACCGACGGAGAGGCTCGACCACGAGTTCCGCACGAGTGGACGGGCGAAGCGAATCGGGTTCTCGATCGCGTAGTGCGTGACGATGGCGAGCCCGAGCGCGACGACCACGAGGCCGAGATTCTCGGCGAGGGTCAGACCGTGGCCTGTCCGCTGGGCGGCAATGATGAGGACGGGCCAGTGCCACAGGTAGAGCGAGTAGGACCACTTTCCGAGCTGCTGGATGGGCGCGAGTGCGAGCACGCGCTCGGCCCCTCTGCCGGGGGCAATGGTCCCCCCGGCCACGACCAGGGCGGTGCCGACCACGGGAAGGGCGGCGGCGTAGCCGGGAAACGCGGTGCGGTTGTCCAGGAGGAACGCGGCGGCGATGACTCCAGCGATCCCGGCCCAGCTCAGCCACGGGCCAAGGGTGAACGGCAACCGCCGCAGCTGCGAGACCCCTACCGCGAGCAACGACCCGAGCGCCAATTCCCAGGCCCGCGTGAGCGGGGAAAAGAACGCCCACGCCGGGTCCGTGCCGGTCTGGATAACCGACCACGCGAACGAGGCGATGACAATGACCGCCAGGACCACGGCGAGCTTTGCGGCCAGTCTCACACGGGGGGCAACGGTCGCGACGATGAGGAACAGGAGCGGCCAGACGAGGTAAAACTGCTCTTCGACGGCGAGCGACCAGTAGTGTTGAAGCGGCGATGGCGGCGCGGTGAGGTTGAGGTACTGGGTGCCCTCGGAGGCGAAACGCAGGTTCGCCCCGAAGAGGGCCGCCCACTTCCCGTCCTCGGCGACCACGCCGCCGCGCAGGAATCCAAGCCACTGATACGACGCCAGGACGGTCAGGACCAGCACCAGGCTGGCTGCCGGGAGAATGCGACGGGCGCGCCGGGCGTAGAAGCCGGCCATCGAAATGGAGCCGGCGGTGGCCTGCTCGCGAACCAGCAGACCGGTGATGAGGAATCCGGAAAGCACGAAGAACACATCGACGCCGATGTATCCGCCTTCCACCCACGGGACCCCCGCGTGCGAGAGCACAACGAGCCCCACGGCCACCGCCCGCAACCCTTCGATGTCGGGCCGGAACTTCCGTTCGCCGGTGGTCATTGCGGGGGACGTACACCCATCGTCATTGCAGTCAATGTTGCCATGTCCCGGCGCTGACGCGCATCTCCCGCCGCGCGCGGCCGGCAGCCCTGCGGCGCCTTGTTTACCCGTTCGACGGTATCGCCTACCTGGTGGTCCCCGGGTCGTTCGGGCGGGGCGGATTGGTGAACGCTTTCCCGCTATCCGAAAGGTCGCCGGAGACATCGTCGCCGGCCGGCCTGGCGCCGCCCTCGACCCACGCGACAAGGTCGTCCCATGCCCGAGTGATCTCCCCGTCACTGAACTCGCAGTGCGAGCTGCTCCGGATGAGGCGCTGGACGAGGAGGTCCGCGGTACCCGCGGCGATGGTCTTGCTGCGGTAGCTCTGCTCCATCGACACCGGGACCGTCAGGTCGCCGGTTTCGTGCAGGGTCAGGAGCGGGCCGCTGATCTGCCCCGTGGTTGGCGCGGTATAGGGATGCCTGCCCGGGTCGCGCTGGTCCGAATCAGCGGCGAGCCGCCGGACACCCTGGTTCATCGCCTCGCCGTCGAATCCAAGGCCCGGGTCGGCCCGGAACTCGATGCCGGCAGTTGTGGCCGCCCGCGTCATCGGCAGGTTCCGCCCGGGGTCACCCGTGATGAGTCCGAAGTTCGCCCGGAACAATTCACGGTAGCCTTCCACGAAGAAGGGGCGGGCGCCACCCGTCAGGTTCCGAACGACGCTGCGGAACGCTTCCCCGTTGGGCGTCGGTGCCTCCGCCGGCCCCATGACTGGCAGGAGTTGCGTCTCAAGAACTTCAGTCACCTTTGCGGGTCCCTCATCCAGGGGCAGTTCGACCCCCGCGATGAACTCGGCGGCCATGGCCCATGCCAGCAGGTAGTCGATCCACTCTTCTCCGGCCACAACACCGCAGAACGAGAGCCCCCCGTCGAACTCGCCGGGGAAGTTCTCAAGTGAGAGCGTCACGACGTTCCCGCCCATCGAAGCTCCAGCTATATATGTCCGCTTCGGACGTCCGAATTGCTGCGCGAAGTACTGCTTCAGCGTCAGCGTGTCGTTGGTCGCGATTCCCGGTACGAAGCCGTTCTCGCTGAACGAACTTGCCGCCCACGCATACCCCTGGGAAATGAGCACCCGTCGCAAGGCGGGCGGTGGATTCTCGGCGCGAACCTCGGGGCCAAATCCATGAATACCGTGGGCCCAGAGCAGGAGTTCGCCGTTCCAGGCGGACGGCATCTCGATGCGGTATGCCGCCTGGCCGAGTGTGCCGGAGTGGGCCATGGCCCCTGGCAACGGCTCGAAGCTCGCAGCTATCGGGGTCGCCGCTGTGGCGGGAGTGACGTCGAACAGTCGTGGCTGCCCGGACGTGACGGCTGTGCTTGCCGGAGATCCGGGAGTTACTCTGGTGGCGCCGTGGCCCGGGCTCCCATTTGAGCTGGCCCCACAACCGGCCAGTATGACGGCCGCTGGCAGGAGGCCAAGGATCCGCACCGGGCTTCGCATGAGCCTCAGCCTACGGCAAGCAGGACCTACGGGTCCCGGCTCGATCGGTTCGAGGTTCGTTGTATTCCGGTGGGCTGTGGCGCACTTCACAATGAAAACGCCAATTCGTTCGATAGGCTTGATCCACTACTACTACATTTCGAGACGTGCCTTGACCATCGCAACTTCCACTTCCAGCGCACTCGCCGATAAGCTTCTTCGCCACCTGGAGCTCAACCGCGAAGCGCCAACCCTGGATTACCTCCACCGAATCATCCGCGAACACCAGCTGCGGGTGCCGTTCGAAACGCTGACGAAGATCACCGACTACGAGCCGGGCCTCGCGCGCGGCGACTTCCTTCCCTCCATGGACGAGTACATCGGGCGTATCGTCGAACGAGGCGCCGGTGGGCTGTGCTGGACCCTTGCGAGGGGACTCCACTTCCTGCTGACAGACCTGGGCTTTGATGCAGCGTTGATGTACATGGACCCGGGCCACTGCTGCGTCCGCGTGGAGTTTCCTGAAGGCCCCTACTACGCCGATGTCGGGTACTCGGCGCCCATCTTCCAGGCCTACCCGCTCTTCGAGTCGTTCTCGCTCGACACCCCGCGCGAGAAGTTCGAGTACGAGGTGCGCGACGGCGGCATTTTCGTCACTCGCAACCCGGGCCCAACGAAGCAGCTCGACCCTTCGCCGCGGACCATCGAAAGTCTCAAGCCGATCATCGATGGCGCGAACGTGTGGAACGTTGAGCGCAGCTTCCTCCACATCCTGGCGTATTCCGGGTACGTCGACGGCGTGTACACGAGCCTGAATAACGGCACCCTGCGCCGCTACCTTCCATCGGGGCTCGAAACGACGACGGTTGAGCCGGATGCCATCCCGCCCCTGCTGAACGACGTGTTCGGGGCCGACCCGCAGCTCTACCTCGATGCCGCCGCCGTGCATGCGCGCTACATGCCCGCCCGGCCGTAGCCGGCCGTCCGCGAACAGCGGAAAGCCGGCCAATTGGCGGGCTTTCTGGGTTGTGATTGGAGCGGAAGACGAGGGTCGAACTCGCGACCTCCTCCTTGGCAAGGAGGCGCTCTACCACTGAGCTACTTCCGCCCGCTGCCGGGTGAGTATACCACGGGCACCCTTGCGGCAAATGCCTCAGTCGCCCAGTAGCGAGCTATACCCCAGGCCGACAACCTCTTCCACGTACTGGCTTCGCCAGCCCGGATCGGGGATGCCCAGGTGCCGCTCGCGGAACCAGCGATGGAGCTGGAGGTACTCCTCTTCGAGCCGCAAGCGCCACGAGTCCTCTTCCTTGAACAACTCCGGATCGACTTCCTCGAGCCCCTTCGACATGTCCTCGAAGGGCACGTCGATCTCTTCTTTCCAGTAGGTCGCCAGGTAGTCCACCGAGTCTTCGAGGTTTCGCCGGCACTCGTCCAGCAGCACCGCCATCATGCCGGCCTCGTCCATCAGTTCGCCGTTGACCCGGTACGTTCGCGCGCAACTCTCGCACACGACGACGAGCTTTCGCGCGTCGCAGTCGGTCTTGTCGACGCACTCCTTGCAGCGCACCGCGAACTCGGCAGCTGCGGTTTCACGCGTGTAGCCGACGATCATCTCGTCGCCGAGCGCGCCGCATGCCTGGCACGACATCTTCTCCGAAAGGATTTCGTTGATGGCTTTGTCCCAGTCCAGCTGCATGCCTGCCTCCATTGCCATCGAGGGCGTCGGGTGAGACGCGCCCTCTAGAGGTCCAGTGTATACCAGCCCGTCTGGCCGGGCATTTCTTCGATCCCCACGGTGAGCTTCCGCAGGTGGGTTGCGCCCTGCGCCTGCAGCGCCTCCAGCAGCTGCCCGGCGAACCACTCGGAGATGCACTCAGCGGTCGTGTTTTCCAGCGGTAATGGCAGGACGTTGCTATGTGGGAAGACATAAGTGCGCTCGCCGAAGCTCACGGTCCACGACGTTTCGGACTCTTCCATCGCCAGGTGCTTGCTGTTGCGCTGCAGGAGGAATTTGTGGTCGAGTTCTTCGGTGATCGCCCGGGCGGCGCGCTTGATGGCGCCAAAGTCCCACACCCAGCGATCCTCGGTCAGTTCGCCTTCGAGCTCGATGATGACGTCGTAGTTGTGCCCGTGGAGCGGCTCGCAGCCGCCGTCAAAGGTGGCCATGTGGGCGGCGGCGAAGCGCAACCGGTTTCGTTCGACGGTAACGCGGCGGGTAACGTGCATGCCGGCAATCGTAACGGGCCACTGCCAACCGTGGCTGCACGTGGCCTCGCCTTGTCGGAACGTGTGCAGTTCGTCACAATCGCCTCTGGCGCGAACGCGCCGAGGACACAATCGTGGCGCTTATCTATGTAACCTCCTCGAACCCTGGCGAAGGCAAGACCGGCATCGCCGCAGCCATTGCCCGCCAGCTTGCCTACTCCGGCACTCCCGTCCGCCTGATCCGCCTCGAAGATGCCGAAGGCTCGGCAGCGGCCGACGACGCAGCCTGGTTCGCCAGCCTCGACTTCGCACCCGGAAGCCCGGCCGGTCTCGAGGCCGCCGCTCCCAGCGCTGCGGAGGGCGAAACGCTCGTGATCGAGGGCCCGCTAGTGGGCGCTCCGGCGGACGCGAAGGTCGTGCTCGTCGCCCGCGAAAAGAAGCCTGCCTCGACACCGCCCGGGACGGTCGCGATCGTGGTCACCGATGTCGATGGTCTCTCAGGAGTTCGCGCGACCGCTGGTTCGCCGCTTCTGGTCGAAGTCGGCGAAGACCGCACCCTCGCGGGGTTCAGCGTCTCCGAAGTGAAGGCGGCGCTCAATGTCGAGGTGCTCGTGGAGAGCGATGGCGGCGACCCCACGTCGGACCACCTGGTGATTGCACCCATCGGCTCCGACGCCGGCCAGCCCTACTTCCGGCGCTTTGATTCGAAGGCGGTGGTTGTCCGGTTCGACAAGACAGACCAGCACCTGGCGGCCATCAAGGGCCAGCCGAACCTGTTGATCCTCACCGGGGGCCGCCGGCCATCGGACTACCTGTTCGACGCCGCGAGCGCCAATGGCATCCCGGTGTTGCTCTCACGCACCGATACCGAAAATACCGTCATCGCGCTCGAAGGCATCTTCGACCGCACCCGGTTCCAGGGCGAGCGGAAGCTCGACCGGATGGCCGAACTGCTCGCCGGTTCCGGATTGGCCGAAGCGCTGGCAGAAGCCGCTCTTCCCGTTCGTGCATCCGGCATCGAGCGAGGGCTATTCGCCGATCACTGGTCCATCCTCGGCGGGCTGTGCCTGTGAGCGGTTGCCGAACGGATCTCGCATCGGGCGCGCGGGCGCCTGGACTGGCTGCTCCGGCGCCGGGCGTGGCATGGGCCGAGGGGTGGCCTGCGGCGCCGGTTGAGGGGCGGCCGAAGCCGGGCGGGGCTGCGGAGTTGTCTGAGGACGCGCCGATGGCGGCTGGGCGGCTTGCTGGCGTGGCTGGGGTGATCGCACCGGCCGCGGTCCGAACCCCTCGCGCGGCGGCTTTTCGAGCCCGCAGTACGGGCAAGCCACCCATGCGTAGCTCAATGGCTTCGAGCACTGGCGGCACGGTTCCTTCAACTGGGTCCGGCACGATGGGCAGATAAGGTAGTCTTCCACCACGCGCCGCTTACACGTGGGACATGCCTTCTGGTCTTCGAGCTCCTGCAACAGCGCTTCTTCTTCGAGCGATCGCTCGTACAGCTCCGTCAACGTGTAGCGGGGGCGGACAATCAGGTACACCCAGTGGCCCGGAAGGAAGAAGATCAGGACCAGCAATACGGCCACGGTT